>CAMVIO010000279.1 GCA_947167555.1 uncultured Selenomonadales bacterium | reverse complement strand
TTTCGTCCTCCTCCGCAACGAGGTAAGGATAGGCTTTCAGGATATTCTCGATACGACTTCGGAACTCTTCGACCGACGGCACATCGTATTCAAAGGAAATCGCCGTTTTCTCCACATAATAAGCATAAATTTCCAGCAGCCGCGCCGCGTCGTCGACGGTCGCGCTTCGTATTCTCATTTCGTGCATCGCCCCTAGAAAATCAATTGGATTTATCCTCTTTATACGTCGTATCTCCTATCTTGATTATAGATTTTTTCGCTTTTCTTGTAAACGGACCCCCATCGCCGAAATACAATAGATGATACAAAAGCGCGGAATCGGAGCAAATTCGCTTCCATACCAATAAAACAATATTGAAAAATGCACCTTAATGGTCTATAATAATCGTGAGGTGAAACTATGCCTAATGTCGTTGACAAATACACGCCGACTTATGACCTTGCGTCCTTTAAGCAATCAGAGTTTGAGATCAAGCAGTCTGCCTTGCTTGGCGCGGCGGCTCTCGGATTTGGGCGAGCAGAAATCCATGACGCAATAAGCGGTATGGCGCCGCATCATTTTTACAAATCCATGACATCCTATAGCAATCACAGGATATGGCAGGACGTGTATCATGTGCCTTACAAGGGCTTGATGCTCTATATCAAATTCACACAGGGAACAATCACGGATTTTTCCCTGCTATCCTTCAAAGAGAAATGAGGTGCTACAATGGAAAACGTAAAATATGATGTTGAAACCGGGGAAAGACTGACGCGCGATATTCGCCCGTTTACGATAACCTATCAAGGCCATAGCAAGACCTTTGATATGCCCGGTTGGTATCCTGCCGGAGAAGGGGAAGCCACATTTACGGACGAAGACTTAAAAATATACGACAAAGCAATAAAGGAGCTGAAAGCCGAAGCAGAGCACTTGCTCCTTCCCGCCGAAATCCGTTCCATCCGTAAGCGGTTGAAATTGACGCAAGTGCAGGCTGGAAACATCCTCGGCGGTGGGAAAAAAGCCTTTCAAAAATACGAAAGCGGCGAAACGCTGCCGAGCCGCGCCATCTCAAACCTATTGCGCGTATTGTCGAAAGAGCCGTCCTTGCTGAATGTTTTGTCCACGGAAACAGTAGCTATATAATAGTTGGAGCAAAAAACACGCAACCGTCAAAAAGGTGCGTGTTTTTCTTTGCCATGATTTTTCTGTTTATACGCCCTGTGTGAAAAGTGCTCCGGCGGTAATGCTGGTCGAGGTGTCATTGAAGCGGTCGATCAGCGCGCCCTGTCCGGTTGCCGGTTGATTTGCCATCGGACCTTCTGTCATCAACGGCTCGTTTATCGACTGCGGAGAACGGATCTTTGTTTCTGATATGACTTCTTCGCCCTTCATCGTGATAATGATAATGGAGCCATCCGGCTGCATACGCTGGAGAGTGACGGTTTCCTCGTCGTCGGAGGAAGAATTTTTCGGTCCGCCGCCCGTTTTCATCTGGGCAACCGTTTCCGAAAGCTGATTCGCTGCCGAGCTTGAAGTCGATGTTTGCGTATTGTCCCACAAAGACGATGCGCCATTGATTCCTTGTATCGAACTCATGTGTTTCGCCCCCTTCCCCGCAGTCCGTTGCTTTCATCATATTATCGTAACTTTTTTGGAAAAACTTAAGGAAACGTGAAATATTTTTTCACGCCGGAAAAGCCGCATTTCGCGCCAAAGGTATTAAGAAACCGGAAAATGCATACGATAAAGAGAATGAAAAGCATAAGCGTGCAAAAGTTATTTGGGGGAATTAAAAATGGGCAGCTTGATTCATCTTGGCAATCCGGAATGCTTTGCTGAAAATACGCTAAACACTTCTATGCGAAAAGCACAACAAAAAATAGATGCCTCCACTTCCAATGGGACATTTTTTCAGGTGTTCCAATCACAAATCAACGCAGCGACCGCAAGCAGCAACGAGCAGCAGATGACGAGCTTTGAAAATCTCTGCAAAGCAGCGTTTGAACAAAACTTTGGACACTCTGCCACAACGACCTGGTACCATGTCATGGATGCAGCCTCAATTCCAAGAGAACACTGGTGCCATGAAGATTTCCCGTATGACAAGTTTTTCGCAAATGAAGCAGATACTTCCATTGTGAATTGGAGGCCGTCGCGTGCAAATCCCTCCCAGCTTGCCTCGGAGATTCAGTCAAAAGTTACATCGACACTGGGAAAGTACGCAATTGTCGTGCCGCCCGCGCTGGACGAAAAGATGAAAACCGATCCTGCGCTTCGCAAAAAAGTCGCCGGAAATATCGACCAAATTCTTGCCTTTCATGTCGGCGGCGCCCCAATGCCTGCGCTTCCCGGCACGAAACGTTATGGCACAAAGCTTTACAGCGCGGTAGTAGTTTTGGACGAAAACGGAGAAGTGGACAATTGCCGCGTATCGGGCGGCGGAAGCATAATCGGCCCAGATGAAGAAACCCTGCAGCAGATTGAGCGCGAACAGAAGCGCAAAGCAAAACGGAAAGCGGAAGCTCTGCAACTGGACAAAGAAGCGGCAGTCAAGCGCTTTGAAGCGCGCCGATTGCAGTTTTAGAAACGCACCGAAAAACACGCAACATCAGGAAATATTTCTACGAAATAAAATCTCCGCCTGCGTTCTGGTTTGCCAACGCAAGCGGAGATTTTCTATTTGTCTTTACGCAAGAATCTTTTTCGAGAAATACCGCTCGGCGCGGTCGGCGAAGACCAGCACGATGTTTCCTTTTGCGCCGCTTACCGCGAGTTTTTCCGCCGCCGCCAGCGTCGCGCCGGAGGACGAGCCTGCGAAGATACCTTCCTTCGCCGCCAGCCGTTTGACGCCCGCGAAGGCCTCGTCGTCGCTGACCTTGACGACCTGATCGACGAAGCTCATGTCCATCGTTTCCGCCACGAAGTCGTTGCCGATGCCCTCGATCTCATAGTCGCCGTGCTCTCCGCCGCCCAGCGTGGAGCCGATGGGATCGGCCAGCACGCCTTTGATGGCGGGATTTTTTTCTTTCAGATATTTCATGATACCGGAGAAGGTACCGCCGCTGCCCGCGCCGCAGACGAGGTAATCAATCTTCCCGTCGAGGTCCTCGAAAATCTCCGGACCCGTCGTCTCGTAATGGGCGCGCGGGTTCGCCTGGTTCTTGAACTGCCGCATGGTAATCGCGCCGGGAATCGACGCCGCCAGTTCCTCCGCTTTCGCCTCGGCCATCAGCATACCGCCGGAGCGCGGCGTCGAGACGATTTCCGCGCCGAGAGCCTTCATCAGCGTCTGCTTTTCCACCGAGAATTTTTCCGGCACGACGAAGATCACGCGGTAGCCTTTATTCAGCGCGGCGAACGCGATGCCGAGGCCCGTGTTGCCCGCCGTGCCCTCGACGATGGTGCCGCCCGGCTTCAGCCGCCCGGTCCTTTCCGCGTCGGCAATCATCGAGCGCCCGATGCGGTCCTTCGCGCTGCCGCCGGGATTCCA
>CAMVIO010000278.1 GCA_947167555.1 uncultured Selenomonadales bacterium | reverse complement strand
CACCGTGCGGGCGAAGGCGAAAATCTGCTCGTCGTTAGGCAAAAGCTCCTGATAGCTGCCCGCCCGCAGCGCCGGGTGGCTCCGCCGGAATTCCACGAGCCGCCGATACCATGAAAAAACGGAATTCTCGTCCCACATTTCGACTTCGCCGTTTTGCACCGCGTAATCGTCATGCACGGGCAGCCAGGGCTTTCCCGTGGTGAAGCCCGCGTTGTCGCCGGTGTTCCATTGCATGGGCGTGCGGGCGTTGTCGCGGCTGAAGAAATGCACAAACTTCATCGCTTCCTTGGGAGAGAAGCCTTCATTCAATGCGATCTCGTACTGCCCACGGGAGGAAATGTCGTTGTAGTCGCCAATGGACGGCCATGCCACATTGGAGAATCCCAGCTCCTGCCCCTCATAAATGAAAGGCGTTCCCCGCAGGGTGAGCAGGATCGTCGCCATGGCCTTCGCGGCCTTTTCCCTGTCCGCGCCCTCGGGGAAGAAATGGTCGACGCAGCGGGGCTGGTCGTGGTTCTCGAAAAACACCGGGCACCAGCCGTTTTCCCTCGTTGCCTCCTGCGTGGCGTTAATGGCGGCCTTCAGCTCCGTCAGCTTCCATTCCGTCGGATAGCACCAGATTTCTCCGTCCTTCAAAGCAAGATTCATGTGGCTGAACTCGAACACCATGTCAAAGACGCCGTTCTCCCCCACCCATCGGGGCAAATCCTTCGGCTGCACGCCGTTGGCCTCGCCCACGGTGAAAATGTCCCGTCCGGCAAAAACCTCTTTTTTGAACTCATGCAGGAAAGCAAGGATTCCGGGCGTATTGGCCGTCATAGCGTGGATACTCACCAGCCCGTCCTCGCCGTCCGGCACGCCGTCACGGAAGGTCGGCTTCTTGATATAAGGAATAGCGTCGATTCGGAAGCCCCCGACGCCCTTGTCCAGCCAAAAGATGGATGCGTCGTAAAGCGCCCGCCGCACCTCAGGGTTTTCCCAATTCAAGTCCGGCTGCTGGGGCGCGAAGGTGTGCAGGTAATATTGGCCGCGTTCCTCGCACCACGTCCACGCGCTGTCCCCGAAAATGCTGCGCCAGTTGGTCGGCTCGCTGCCGTCGGGCTTCGCGTCCCGCCAGATATACCAGTCAGCTTTCGGATTCGTGCGGCTTTTCTTCGATTCCTGAAACCACGCGTTCTTGTCGGAGCTGTGGTTGAACACGAGATCCATGACGATGCGGATGTCCCTCTTCTTCGCCTCCGCCACCAGACGATCGAAGTCCTCCATCGTGCCGTAAAGGGGATCGATGGCCGTGTAATCCGAAATGTCGTAGCCGTTGTCCACCATCGGGGACGGATAGACGGGCGTCAGCCAGATCGCCCCCGCGCCCAATCTCCGAAGGTAATCCAAGTGACGGGTGATCCCGGGAATATCCCCGAATCCGTCGCCCGTGGTATCCGCGAAACTTCTCGGATAAATCTGGTAAACAGACGTCGTTTGCCACCACTTCAGCGGCGTATGTTCACGGTCTTCCGCCAAGGCGACAGCCCCCGCCGACAGGACGCAGGCGCAGGACAGCGCCGCGCACCACTTCTTTGCGAGTGTCCCCATCAATCGTTTCATAGCCATTTGACCGACCTCCTTGCGTTTGTCTGTATTATTCGATAATCTTCGCCGCTTTTCCTGCAACAAAAAAGCTTCCGGGCAAAAAGCTCAGAAGCCTTGATAATTCCGGCGGAGAGGAGAAGCCGCCCCTACTGCACATCATACATATCTTCCAAAGAAATAATCCGGACGTCATTCCGCCCCTGTCCTTCCGTCCCTGCTCTGACAAAAAATCCATATCGCGCGCAATTCATTCCGGTACCCTGAACCTGCGAGATTTCCTTGTCTATCATTTTTTGAGTAATCGGCTGTTTTTGAAACTTCGCTTCATAAAAAACATACCCTTTTGCGTCCTGCGTGACCACATCAAATTCTCCGTTTTTGTGTTCTTTAGGCAAATCATAATAATATTTCCCGATTCGCTCAAACGGTTCCTCCAGCAACCCGGCTTGATTCCTGCGAATCAGATATTGACGGCAAATGCGCTCAAACCGTTTCGGTACATAAGCGGTTTCAAAATCCGGCCCAACGTAGCGCCTATAAAACTGATCCGGAGCCATGACTTGTCTCTGCGAAGCATAACGAAAAATATACCGATAATAAAAAAGTGAAAGGTTGTCATCAATATAATATCCCGCACGTTTTTTATTGTATTCGTCATTGATTGGCGCCTCCTTCACCACCAATTCCATATAAATCAACTTCCTCAGTATGTCGGAAAGTGTCGGGCTGCTCGAAATATGTGACTGGGAAAGGATATCGCTGAACCGCGAGAAACCTTTTGCCAACGTCTCAAAGACCACGTTCGCGTTTGCTATCTTGGAAAGCTCCGCCTGCAAATACAGCGCAATCTCATTTTCCAGCCTTGCCCCCGGTGCGAGAATAAGTTCCATCAGGTTTTCCTTTACGGATGCCTTCGGCTGTACCAGACGATTATAGTAAGGA
Source organism: uncultured Selenomonadales bacterium (assembly GCA_947167555.1). Classification (GTDB taxonomy): domain Bacteria; phylum Bacillota; class Negativicutes; order Selenomonadales; family Selenomonadaceae; genus RUG12372. The sequence continues at coordinate 948 of CAMVIO010000278.1, read as the reverse complement.
ATTCCCCCAAGCGCACTATAAAGGCGAACTTTATCTTCGGAAGAGAACGACGGATAAAATTTTGCCGATTCGTAATAATCCATCGGTTTCAGGTGAATGGCAAGGGAAATACGCCCGTATAACGGATTATGCGCAAGCAGCAATGATTTCATGGTTTCCGTAAAAGAGCCGCACAATATCAGCTTCAGGTGCGAACGCCCCTCATAACGGTCAAGAAGGGACTGCAAAATACTGTCCAACCCTTCGACCATGCTCCGCAGATAAGGATATTCATCCAGAACAAGTATCATCGCCGCCTTCGTCGACTGCTTGAACAAGAATTCGAGAACCCCCTCCATAGACTGAAATGCAAGACTCGGATAATCATACTGCTCCGAAATCAAAGCCGAAAGGCTATCAATATTGTTTCTTTCGCTCGTTTCCTTGCATTCGTAGTAAATGGATGGACTCGAAACTTTTTCAAGGGAATGTTTTATGAGTTCGCTCTTGCCAACGCGTCGCCGCCCGTAAATCAAGATAGCAACCTGATCTTCTGTCCGATAAGTAGAGCAAAGCTTTTTCAGTTCTGTCTCTCGACCGATAAATTTCATACAAAAGCTCCTCTCAGGTTTAGTCGGATTGATTTTAGTAAAATAAATCCGACTAAATTATACACTACAATAGTCAAACAGTAAAGGTACATATTATGGTCGATCCCGAATTCTCTCCAGCTTATCCCCTGCGTTGACCTATGAACGGCCTGCTATTGTCGAATCAACGTTCAAGAAGATTCGAAAGCACTCGGAGCAAAATGTTTTTTCCACGCAAAAAGGCTTCCAAGCAAAAAGCTCAGAAGCCTTGATAATTCTGGCGGAGAGAGTGGGATTCGAACCCACGGTGCGTTGCCGCATCACTGGTTTTCAAGACCAGCTCCTTAAACCGCTCGGACACCTCTCCATAAAACGTGTT
>CAMVIO010000277.1 GCA_947167555.1 uncultured Selenomonadales bacterium | reverse complement strand
GCGGCGCTGAACATTCGTGAATTGTCCATTGTGATTCGCTCCTTTTCAGGGGCGTCCGTGCCTGGTTTTTCTGTCCTAATTTACATTCCCATCAACATCTCAAAAATATCCAACTGTGGTTCCATACGCACGCCGCCCTCTGCCGTGGGGTCGGGCACCGGGACGAGGTGCGGCTTTTTCGTCGTCCGATCCACGACCTTGCCGTCCTTTTTCGTCGTAATGACAATGGAACCGTCGGGCATGAATCTCCTCGTTTTGACGATGGTCGGAATGGAGGAGGACTGCCGCGTCCAAGTCTCTGTCAGCGCGTTTGCCTGCTTTTGCAAAATCACTTGCTGGATGTACTCCCGCTGCGCTTGCCGACGCTTGCATTTCTTTTCGCGCTGCGCTTTTTGCGCCGCCTCGATTTGCGCCTTGCGTTCCGGCGTTTCCGTGCCGCCTCCGATGTAGTAGACCGTTCCGTCCTCGTGGATTGCCACGCCGCACGGTTCATAGGTCAGTCCCATCGCCGCGCTTTCGGCCTTCCATTTCGGGATGTTGTCGAACCAATACTGGATTTTCTCTTCGTAATAGCGTGCCTTTTCACTGTTGGCCGCCATTTCGTCCAGGATGTTCGGCGCAATCACAAGATCGTTGCCGCTCATGCTGCGTCCGAGGGCGTCCATGCTTTCCTGATCCTTCTTGAAATATTTGGCTGCGACGCGCATCCCGAATTTCGCTTCAAGGTGCCTGGCATAGGCGTCGCTGTCCGCGAAAGATTCCGGTTCGGCGGTCGGCGAAAATCCCGAAAGCGAGCGCAGCAAATCCAATCCGCCCGACGCCGTGCTTTCGGTTTCCAAAGAAACATCCGTCATCGTCTGCATGGCGGCCAGCACGTCCATGAAGGACTTGCCTCCTCCGGCGCGGAGGATTTCTCCTGCGGCCTGTGGGCACGACGAAAAAGCGCCCAATGCGCCCGCATTGTTTACAATCGTATTCTGCATATTCTCCTTTCCGCGGCTTCTCAATCGCTCAAAGCCGCGCCGCTTTCTCTCATCCGTGAAAGACCAAGCGGCATCGTTGTTTTTCGGCTGACATTTTTTAACGTACAATCATAGACATCACCTCCTAATCTTGTTATCGGAACATTGTCGGAAAACTTAATAGGCAAAATGAACTTTTCGCTTTTTGTTGCGGAGAAGGCATGATATAGGTATAATAGGGAAAGCGCATCAAGCGTGTTTTGCAAAGGAGCGTTAAAGATGACGAAGAAAATCACGGTGATTCCCGGCGACGGGATTGGCAAGGAAATTACGGAGGCGGCGGTTGCCGTCCTGAAGAAAGCGGACGGGAAGTTCGGGCTTTCCCTCGAATATGATTATCACGACGCGGGCGGCACGGCTTACGACAAATTCGGTACGCCTTTGCCCGAAGAAACGCTCGCGGCGGCGAAGGCGTCGGACGGCGTATTGTTCGGCGCGGTGGGCGGCGACAAATGGGATTCGGTGGAGCCGACGCTCCGCCCGGAAAAAGCGATTCTCGGACTTCGGAAAGGGCTCGGCCTTTACGCGAACCTTCGCCCCGTGAAGGTGGCGGACGCGCTGGTGCAGTATTCGCCGCTGAAGCCGGAGCTGGTCAAGGGCGTCGACCTCGTGATCGTGCGCGAATTGATCGGCGGCATTTATTTCGGCGACCGCTGCGAGTCGGAGATGAAAGACGGCGCGGAACGCGCCTGGGACCTCGAGAATTATTCGGTGCCGGAGGTGGACCGCATCGCGCGTCTGGCCTTCGAGACGGCGAAGCTGCGGCGCGGCAAGGTCACGTCGGTGGACAAGTCGAACGTGCTGGCGACGTCGCGGCTCTGGCGGCGCACGGTGGAAAAGGTGCATGAGGATTATAAGGACGTCGCGCTTGACCATCTCTATGTGGACAACTGCGCGATGCAGCTTGCGGTGCGTCCGACGCAGTTCGACGTAATCTGCACGGGCAATCTCTTCGGCGACATTTTGAGCGACGAGGCGGCAGTCATCGGTGGCTCCATCGGCATGATGCCCAGCGCCAGCATCGGCGAGCAGACGAGCCTTTTCGAGCCGATCCACGGCTCCGCGCCGGATATCGCGGGCAAGGGCATCGCGAACCCGATCGGCACGATCCTTTCCGCCGCGATGCTGCTCCGCTATTCGCTGAAGGAAGAGAAGGCGGCGGCGGCGGTGGAAGCCGCCTGCGACAAAGCGCTGGCGGACGGGTTCCGTACCCCCGACCTTTGGACGGAGGGCTTCAAGAAGGCGAATACGGAAAGCATGACGCAGGCGATTCTCGATCGGCTGTAATGGAAAATGTGATTTAGACAATTAGGGAGGATACTTATGTTTTGTCCAAACTGCGGCAGGGAGCTTTACCCCGGAGAAAGCATTTGCCCCGCCTGTTCCACAGCGTTTACTTCGCAGTACAACCGCGACACGGTGATGTTCCTTTGCATCATCGGCTTCCTTGGGCTTTCCGGGCTTCATCGCTTCTATGTCGGGCGCTGGAAAGGCGGCGTGCTGTTCCTCCTGACCGGCGGTCTTTTCGGCATCGGCACGATTATCGATTTGGTCAAGATTTGCCAGAACAAGTTCGAGGATGATGACGGGCTTCCCATTCGCTCGTAATCGGCAGGAAAGGGGAAAGCGATATGAAAGGCGCGCAGGCGGTTGTCGAGTGTTTGGCGGAGCAAGGAACGGATACGGTTTTCGGTTATCCCGGCGGCATGATTTTGCCGCTGTACGACGCGCTTCGTGACGACAAACGCATCAGGAATATCCTCGTGACGCATGAACAAAGTGCGGCTCACGCGGCGGACGGCTATGCCCGCGCCAGCGGCAAGGTCGGCGTCTGCATCGCGACGTCCGGTCCGGGGGCGACGAATCTCGTGACGGGCATTGCGACGGCGTTCATGGATTCGATTCCGATGGTGGCGATCACAGGACAGGTGGACACTGCGCTGTTGGGGCGCGACGCGTTCCAGGAGACGGACATCGTCGGCGTGACCATGCCGATCACGAAGCACAATTACAAGATCAAGGATCCGAAGCAGCTCGTTCCGGTCATGCGGGAGGCGTTTGAAGTAGCGCGGGCAGGTCGCCCGGGGCCGGTGTTGATCGACGTGCCGCGCAACGTCTTGTTTGCCGAGGTGCGTTATACGCCGGAAGAGCCGAAGGAAAAAACACATCATAAACCGGACGCGGACTTTTTGATCTGCGCGGCGGAGGCCGAGGACGTGATGCTGCACGCAAAGCGTCCCGTAGTCATCGCCGGCGGCGGCGTCATTTCCGCGAACGCGTCGAAGGAATTCCGGAAATTCGTCGAGAAATATCATTTTCCTGTTGCGGAAACCCTGATGGGCATCGGCGCGTTGCCTTATGGTCACTCGCAGCTTTTGGGCTTTGCGGGCATGCACGGCAAGAAAGCGGCGAACAACGCCATCGCGGCGGCGGATTTGATTATCGCGGTGGGCAGCC
>CAMVIO010000276.1 GCA_947167555.1 uncultured Selenomonadales bacterium | reverse complement strand
CGTGGAAGAAGCCTATCAGGAGATTTATGACGATGCAAGGGCTGACCTCGACATAGGGCAGATTGACAATTTGTACCAGCATTTTATTTCTACTTGCCAAAAATTATTCCGCTTGGCCGAATACGATTTTTTCCATGCTCCGCATGATCTGCCCGATGATTGGCTGCAAGAAATTGTTACCGAATATCTCGAATGTCAAAATAATCATTTTTTGCTTATTTCCCAAAGTGCTTTATCCTATGCAAAGCCCCACTTGTCTTACCGCCCAAGCGAGCCTATTGCATATCTTTCACAAAATGACAAATGTACTATCTATAATCTTGCAAAAGTTTTATGGGAAGAACGATTTGGTCTAAAGTATGCTCGCAATATTGCCAACATAGGAAAAGATAAACACCATTTTGAAACAAGAAAAATTCATTCCGACCGGGCAAATCAAATTACTTCACTAAAAGAGCACCTGACAAAACTTAGAATATATCTCTTTCGCTTGTTCGGTATTGATTATGACAATGAACAAGAAATGGAACACCGATACGAGACGCTCCGCTTGTTGCGCATATTGCATGACTGTATAGAAAAATATAATGTCGACCTGAGCTATTTGTGCCGGTCCTCCGCTTTGCGTTTTCAGCATAATCTTCCAAGCAAATACAGGGAGGCCATGCTTTTCATTCGGGAGCGAATTATTACGCCTCCGCTGCCGCATCAACTGGACTTCGGCCTTATTATCCGTCTGGAACTCTATGTCAATGCAGTACGAAGTTATCTTCATTTCTTGGGGGATAATTTGGTGGATTGCATCTTGGAGAATCTTCCATGTGCATCATGGAAAGCACGACAGGCAACGCAAGCAGTGTGCTATCGCATTATGCTTTTTCGCTTGAAGAAACGGAAAGAAGAAACTGCCCCCACATTCCCCCAAAAGCAAGAAATTGACTTGGATGTTTTCCGCGCTCGCACCTATATCCATTTCCTGACATTGGGAACAATGGATTCTATCGCAGGGCTTGACGATTACAAATCAACCGGCAATTCAACACTCCAAAAGCTCGACATACCCGACGAGGTATATAACTGTGTCCAGCAATATGCGGATATAAAAATCAATACAACTGAAGAAGATATTTCCGATTTTTGCAAGCAGAACAAATCGCTTCTCGTGCTATGGCTTCAGGAAGCGGCCCGACGCTCAAGCAACACATTCGCGCAAACAATGAAGCGCAATAAAAAAGATTATTGTTTTTTGGCCAGATTCAGCAATTATCTTGACGGGAAGTCGCACAAGGGGAGTATTGATGGGGAACGACTGCTTCTTCTGCTTTTTCTGTACGAAAAAATAAAACAGAGCAAAATAGATATACCTCTTACATCTGGCTATTCCGGCGAAGGCAACGCAAAGCCCATCAAAATCAAAAATGCACTGCAAAGGCTATACCAATGGGCAGATGATGGATTTCCGGACACGGATGACATTGAAGTATATCTTATTTCTTTATGGCTCTCGCACAGGATATATGCGGCAACGACTTATAGAACGTACAGGATACAAGCCGTCGAGCAAGAGATGAAAAATATGCTTCTGCAAGTATGGAACCAAACGATTTCCCCCATCTACTACCGGCCTCCCAAGTATGAGTCCAATATACTGGAGGATTTCACAAATAAAATCATTTCCATCGAAGATATGAGACGAATCAGGGAATGGGCAATAAAACGATATGTCCCTATAGAAGAGCAAGTGAGAGAAAAATAACAACGGCTGATTTGAAAGCGCATCTGAAAAGGTGCGCTTTTCTTATGCGCAAGAATGACAGTATTGGAAAAATCAAATCATCTAAACAAATCCTAAGCTCAGATTTATGATATGCGTATAAAAAAACAGAGGTGACGGAAATGAACGACGAAATGGAACGCAAGGTCAAAATTCATACGGAAAAGGAATTGGCTGGATTCTTTGGAATCTCGTCGTGGACGATACGAACTTGGCGCCTCAAAGCCGGACTTCCATATTTTAGAACGGCAGGACGTATATTCTATCGTGAAGATTCGGTTCTTGAATGGATGAAAAACGAAGAGAACCGCAACGCTGCTCGTTCAAGGCAGAACAACAAGGAGGTGGGGAAATGCCATCAAAAATCAGGCGACGCGAAAACGGTGCGTACACGCTGTCGGTCGCGGTCGGGTACGATGCACAAGGCAAGCAGCTTGTAAAAACAAGGACGGTTTTTGTCAGCAGCCGCAGGGAAGCGGAAAAAGAATACGTGGCCTTTGCCGCCGAGGTGCAGAAGGGAACTATCGCCTATACCGGTAAATACCGTCTACGGGAGTACGCGCAAGAATGGTTTGATGGCTACTGCAAGAAAAAACTTGCACCTAAAACACAGGCAGCCTATTGGAACCACATTGAAAAACGTATCATCCCGGAGCTTGGGTACATTGAATTGAAAGAATTACGTCCGCAACATATTTTACGATTTGTCGCCATGCTAGAGGAGGGTGATATACGTTTTGACGGACGACCGGGTAAACTCTCATCCCAATCTGCCGTATACTGCTTCCGTGTCCTGTCCTCTATGTTGCAGGATGCTGTGGAATGGCAACTTATTCCGTTCAATCCGTGTACGAGGGTCAAGCCGCCCAGTGCGGAGCGGCATAAAGCTCCGTCTTTTGATGAGGGCAATGTAGAAAAAATGCTTTTGGCATTGGAGGGTGAGCCTCTGAAGTATCGAACTGTCATAATGCTGGCATTGGAAAGCGGATTGCGTTTAGGAGAACTAATGGGGCTGCAATGGGATGATATTGATTTTGACACAGCAATGCTCCATGTTCGGAGAAGCAACCAAGCAATGAAAGGCAGAGGCATTTACACCAAAAAGCCAAAAACGGAAATGTCTGTCCGCGAAATCGCGATGTCCGATCATATGGTCGAATTGCTCGGACAGTACCGTGAATGGCAGGAAGGGCAAAGGACGTTGCTGGGAAACCATTGGAAAGAGGGTGGCTGGCTCTTCACGCAATGGAACGGCCTACCTATGTATCCGACAACGCCCTCCGGTTGGTTCCGTGATTTTCTGAAAAGACACGATTTGCCTCATATCCCGTTTCATGCCTTACGGCATCTTTCAGCTACTTTGCTTATCGCATTTGGCGTGCCCTTGAAAAATGTCAGTAGCCGTCTCGGTCATGCAGACATTCGGACGACGGCCAACATTTATACGACCGCATTGAAGTCCGTGGATCGCCAGGCGGCAAAGCAAATGGGACATTATTGGGATCACATTAACAAAAATGGAAATGTCAATGGGGAAGGTGCTGACGGTGGTCAACTGGATGACGGAACAGTTCAAATCACCTGTTAAGGAGCGAATAAGGAGCAAAACCGCATTTTCACCACAAAAAAGGCTTCCGGGGATTTCCTCGGAAGCCTTGATTTCTCTATGGAGCTAGCTATAGGACTTGAACCTACGACCTGCTCATTACGAAT
>CAMVIO010000275.1 GCA_947167555.1 uncultured Selenomonadales bacterium | reverse complement strand
TTGTAAACGTCCCAATCTTTGAGCTTTTTCAGCTCGCCGATGCTGTATTCGATGTCGTGGAGCAGCCGCTCTTTGTCCTCGGGCAGCGTCGCTTTCAGCGGCACATAGTTTGAGATATGGTTGCTGCGGAACAGGCAGCGCTCTGTTTCCGGAAGATCGACGTGCTCGATGATCATCTTCAGCTCTTCCATCAGTCCAGCGGGGGACAGAGGTTTGAATTCGCCGCGCTCGAATTCCGCTTTCAGTTCGCTGCCGCGATAGAGCATCAGACAGATCGCGCCGAGCATCGTCGGGCGGATCGCGTTGATCGCTTTTGCCGTCTCCAGCGCGTGACGCTCTGAGCCGTCCTCCCCGGCAATGCCGAGAATTATCATCATCGAGAGCTTCATGCCTGCGGCGATCACTCGCTGTCCGACCTCGATGGATTCTTTGTCGTCAACACCTTTGTTGATTTTCGCCAGCGTCACGCCGTCGCCGGTTTCCATGCCGTAGTAAAGAAGTTCAAGTCCTGCTTCGCGAAGCTGCTTCAGTTCGTCCACGGATTTACGCAGGATATCCTTCGGCGCGGCGTAAGACGAAGCTCGCTCGAAATTCGGGAATACCTCGTGCAGCGTTTTCAAAACGTGGAGCAAGCGCTCCGTCGAAAGCACCAACGCGTCGCCGTCCGCGAGGAACACGCGGCGCACAGCCTTCGCGTTATAGGCCTGCGCCATCGCGATCTGGCGCATGATCTGCTCATCCGTCAGCACCTGGAACGGAACGCCTCGGTACATATTGCAGTAAGTGCATTTGTTGTGCGCGCAGCCGCGCGTCAGCCGCAGGATAAAGCTTCGAGCTTCGCTGGGCGGGCGGAATACAGGGCTGTCATAATCGTCGAAATACATTTTCTCATCTCCTTCTGTTAATAATAAAATTAATTTATATATTTTTGATTAGCTATATTAATTTTATATCATATTACTGGAAAATATTTCTTTTGTCAACAAAAAACGTTCCGACCGTTTCCCCCATTGTCGCAACAATCGCTTTCATATATAATATTTACGGAAGTATTGCAACGAAAAAATAGGAGGCCGCCATGAGCCGATACACGCCCCCGTTCCATATCACCGATAAAATCATAAACCTCTTGGCCGAAATCAGCGAGCAGTTTGGACGCATCAACACTGCACGTCATGGCGTCGTCAGTCCGAAGCTGCGCCGACAGAACCGTATCCGAACGATTCATTCTTCTTTGGCCATTGAGCAAAATTCCCTTTCATTGGAACAAGTCACGGCCATACTAAACGGAAAACGTGTGTTTGGCCGCCCCGACGAAATCCGGGAGGTACGGAACGCCTACACCGCTTATGAGCTTATGTTGAAGCTGAATCCGTTTTCCGTTAAAGATATGCTGGCGGCGCACCGCGCCATGATGGAGGGCTTGATTGCCGAAAGCGGGAAATTCCGCTCCGGCGGCGTCGGCGTATTCAACGGGAAAGCCCTCGTTCACATGGCGCCACCCGCCGAACTGGTACAGGGACAGATCAAGGAACTGATCCAATGGTACAAAAAATCAGATATGCATCCGCTATTGAAAAGTGCGGTCTTTCATTATGAGTTTGAATTCATCCACCCCTTTGCCGACGGCAACGGACGCATAGGGCGCATGTGGCACAGCCTGCTCCTGGGCAAATGGAACGATCTTTTCTTCTATTTGCCCGTCGAGGACTTGATTCGTGCGCACCAAAATGATTATTACGACCGTCTCGGTCGCGCCGATAAGGAAGCCGACAGTTCTGGCTTTGTGGAGTTCATGTTGGAGATTATCCGCGACAGTCTTCACGAATTTGGCACCACAGCGTCCACCGACCAAGATAGCGACCAAGACACCGACCAAGACGAAACCGCCGTCAAGAAACTACTCGACGCGCTCGGAGACGAAACCTTGTCCGCCAGCGAGCTGATGCAACGCCTCGGCCTCTCCCATAAACCGACGTTCCGAAAGAACTATCTGCGTCCGGCATTGAAGCGCGGCCTAATCGAAGCAACCCTGCCGGACAAGCCGACGAGCCGGTATCAGAAGTACAGGAAAATCGGGAAGGGAATTGCTATGACTATTACGACATTATGTCCCTTTTACCTATAGCGACTCAAATTTTCCGTATTTCTTGAAAACGGCATTTCGTTTCGCCTTAATGTAATATGTATTTTACCACCTTATATTTATTTGGCGAACCAAAAGCAATGAAAAGAGCCGCCATGCGTTACTTCAAAAAACGCATCAGCGGCTCTGATTTTTATTGTGGAGGGACTGTCCGGGCATCCGCGCCCCTCGTCCGAACAACGGGTTTCCACACTCCAATATGCCAAGCTCCACCCTTTCGGCAATCTTACTGTATCACACAGAGATACAAAAGTCAATTAAGTTTCTGCAAACCGTACTCTTCCTCCTGCCGCTTTTTTCAGGCGGTTCATGATAGCGACGCCGAGGTCTTTTTCTTCGACGGCCTCTGCGAAAAGTATGTCCGCATCCGTGTCGTCGAAATAGCGCAGAGATTCATAGAGATGCGCGGCGATTTCAGAAAGGTTGCCTGCGCTGCCGTAAATGGCGACGCGCTCCGGCGGTACGAGACGAAGCGGCGCGATTTTTTCCGCCAGCTCGCGGCTGACGATGAGGCCGGGACGTTTGCCGTTGGCTTTCGCTTCGCAAACGGCGTCGCAAATGGCGGCAAAGAGACGCTCCTGCCGGGTTTCCCCCTCGGGGGCGTCCATCAGTGTCAGCGGCGCGAGGGGGGCGTAGTGCGTGTACTTCATGCCGGGGGCGCGGGGCGCTTCTTCTTCATTCAGGACTGGCGGCGGCGCAAGCTCGCCGAGGACTTCGGCCAGCATTTCCCGTGTGATTGCGCCGGGACGCAGAATCGCCGCGCGTTCTCCGGTGCAGTCGATGATGGTCGATTCTACGCCGTATTGGCACGGGCCGCCGTCGAGAATCAGCGGGATTTTTCCGTCCATGTCGGCAAAGACCGCCGCCGCCGTCGTCGGACTGGGACGACCGGAGCGGTTTGCACTGGGCGCGGCAATCGGCACGCCCGCAGCGCGGATCAACGCGCGGGCAATATCGTTGTCCGGCATACGGACCCCGACGGTCGCCAGCCCGCCCGTGACGCTTGGCGGCACCACATCCCGTTTCGGCAGGATCACCGTGACAGGGCCGGGGGCAAAGGCTGCCAAAACCCTCTCCGCCATTTCCGTGACCGTAGCCGCTTTGTCGATCATCGCGCGGTCGGCGACGTGCAAAATCAACGGATTGTCCGAAGGGCGCCCCTTCGCCTCGTAAATCTTCGCGCAGGCGTCCGCATCGAGGCCGTTGGCTCCGAGACCGTACACCGTTTCCGTCGGGAACGCCACAAGGCTGCCGTTTCGGATAATCTTACCCGCCTCGGCAAAAAACGCCGAGGCTTCTTTTATATTGGATATTTTTTCGATTCTCGTCTGCAATTTATTCACCGTTT
>CAMVIO010000274.1 GCA_947167555.1 uncultured Selenomonadales bacterium | reverse complement strand
GATAGACTTTAGTTTGCTTTTTTTGTATAATGAAAGTTGCTTGCGGAGAACGCAGCAAAATGATAATGAAATGTATGGAGGGGCAGAGTTATGATGAAGGGCAAGAACTGGAAGCGTCTCGTCATGGGCGTGACGGCGGCGATGTTGTCGGCGAGTCTGATCGCGGGCTGCGGCGGCGGTGAGAAGAAGGCCGAGGACGGCAAGAAGATGTACAAGATTGGCATCGTGCAGCTCGTTGAGCATAACGCTCTCGATGCGGCGAACAAGGGCTTCGTGGACGGGCTGAAGAAGCGCGGCTACGAGGAGGGCAAGAACATCGAGATCGACCGCCAGAACGCACAGGCCGACCAGTCGAATCTCGCGAACATTTCCCAGCGATTCATCTCCAACAAGTCGAACCTGATCTGCGCGATCGCGACCCCTGCGGCACAGACCGTAGCCAACGCGACGAAGGACATTCCGATCGTCGGCACGGCGATTACCGACTATGTGAGCGCGAAGCTCGTGAAGTCCAACGAGAAACCGGGCGGCAACGTCACTGGCACCAGCGACATGAACCCGATCAAGGAGCAGGTCGATCTTTTGATGAAGCTTTGCCCGAATGTGAAGACGATCGGCGTCATCTATTGCTCCAGCGAGGTCAATTCCGAGGTGCAGGTCAAGGCTATGAAGACTTATGCCGAGACGAAGGGCCTCAAAGTCGAGACCGCGACGATCTCGACGGTCAACGATATCCAGCAGGCGGCACAGAGCCTGAATACGAAGGTCGACGCTTTCTACGCACCGACGGATAACGTGCTGGCCAGCGCGATGCCTACGCTGCTCTCTGTCACCGATCCGGCGAAGAAGCCGGTCATCTGCGGCGAGGCGAACATGGTCAAGGCCGGCGGCCTCGCTACTTACGGCATCGATTACTACAAGCTCGGGCTCCAGACCGGCGACATGGGAGCGGATATCCTCGACGGCAAGAAGAAGCCCGCCGATATGCCGATTCAGACCGCAAAGGACCTGAAGGCGAGCATCAACAAGAAGAACGCAGACGCTCTCGGCGTCAAGATTCCCGACGACTTGATGAAATCGGCGGAAATCATTCAGTAAAGAAAGCGTAAAGAGTGGAGAGCGAAACTTGCTCTCCACTCTCCATACTTTTCATGTTCTGTTAGGAGTAGAATCAATTTGGACTTGATTATCCCCACAATTTCACAAGGACTTCTTTGGTCGGTGCTGGCCATTGGCGTCTATCTGACCTTCCGGGTGCTGGACGTGGCGGATCTGACCGTCGAGGGCAGCTTCCCGCTGGGCGCGGCCGTGGCAACGGCGCTGATCGTCAAAGACGTCAGCCCGATTCCCGCGATTTTCGTCGCTTGCCTTGCGGGCATGCTCTCGGGCGTCGTCACCGGAATCCTGACGACACGATTCAAGATTCCCGCGTTGCTCTCGGGCATTCTTACGATGATCGCGTTGTACTCGGTGAACCTTCGCGTCATGGGCAAAGCGAATCTGCCGCTTTTGGGCGTCGATACATTGTTCACGCAGTTCGGCTGGATCTCGGAGGACAAGCAGACAGTCATTTTCGCCGTCGGGCTTGTTGTCGTGTTCTTGGTCGGCGCATTCTGCTATTGGTTTTTCGGTACGGAAATCGGCGCGGCGATTCGCGCCACGGGCTTCAACCCGAACATGATTCGCGCCAACGGCGTCAATACGGACGTGACGGTCATTCTTGGGCTGTTGCTGTCCAACGGTCTCGTCGCGATTTCCGGTGCGCTGGTCGCGCAATCCAACGGATTCGCGGACGTGGGCATGGGCGTCGGCACGATCGTCATCGGTCTCGCGTCGGTCATCATCGGCGAGGTCTTGTTCGGCACGCCGAGTTTTTGGCGTTGCCTGATCTCGGTGGTGCTCGGCTCCGTCGTTTACCGCATCGTCATCGCGGTAGTGCTGCAGATGGGCATGCCGCCCAACGATCTGAAGCTCTTCACGGCAATCCTCGTGGCTGCCGCGCTGGCGCTTCCGCTGCTCCAGGGCAAAGTCAAGGAACGGCGCAGAAGGGCGGTGGATTGATTGCTCCGCATCGAGAATATCGCGAAAACCTTCAATCCCGGCACGATTACTGAGAAAGTCGCGCTGACAGGCTTATCCCTGCATCTTGCTTCCGGCGATTTCGTGACGGTTATCGGCGGCAACGGCGCGGGCAAGTCCACACTGATGAACTCCATCGCCGGCACGTTTTTCGTGGATCGGGGTAAAATCTTCATCGAGGGCGAGGATATCACGCGCTGGCCCGAATATCGGCGCGCGAAATATATCGGCCGCGTATTCCAGGACCCGATGATGGGCACGGCGGCGGGCATGATGATCGAGGAAAATCTTGCCATCGCCGAGCGTCGCGGGCGCAGGCCGACGCTCGCCTGGAGCTCGTCGGAGGAAAAACGGCAGGAATACCGCGATTTGCTCCTTTCCTTGGGGCTTGGTCTCGAGGACCGGTTGGAAATGAAGGTCGGCCTGTTGTCCGGCGGACAGCGGCAAGCCCTGACGCTCCTGATGGCGACCATGGCTTCGCCGAAGTTGCTGCTCCTCGACGAGCACACGGCCGCTCTTGATCCGAAGACGGCGGCGCAGGTGCTTCGAATCACGAAAAACATCGTCGAAAGCCGAAACCTGACGACATTGATGATCACGCACAACATGCGCGACGCGCTGGCGATGGGCAACCGCCTGATCATGATGTACGAAGGCCGTATCCTGATCGACGTGGCCGGAGAGGAGAAAAAGCGCCTGACCGTTCCCGATCTCCTGAAGATGTTCGAGCAGGCGGCGGGCAGCGAGATGACGAGCGACAGCCTGTTGCTGTCGTAAAACAGTATGATATTAGACGCATCGGCGGGAACTCCCGTCGATGCTTTTTTGTATTTCACGCCGAAAAATCCGCCATTCGCGCCCCGCAGCGAATTTTCCTCTCATTTTATGGTATAGTAAAAAAGAAGAAAAGTCGGAGGGGGATTTCATGGACGAGCGGGTGATTTCGGACACGATGGCGGGGCTTGCCGTCGCGGTCTGCGAGCCGAATGAAGAGTTGCGCGGCGAGCTTTTGCGAATGATTGCGAAAGAAAAACCGGAGGCGCAGGTCGCGGCCTTTGATTCGGGAGACGCGCTTTTGGCGTCGGAGACGGATTTCGCGATTTATTTTCTCGACATACAGGGCGCGGATGGGCTGGAGGCCGCGCGGGAGCTTCGGGCGCGGGAACGGGGCGGCGCGTCTGCCGTGATCGTTTTTGTGACCGGCTACCGCGACTATATGGAGGAAGCTTTCGACGTCCACGCGTTCCAATATCTGGTGAAGCCCGTGGACGGAAAAAAGTTTGCCGAAGTGCTCGCCGCCGCATGGACGGAGGCCGAAGCCGTCCGTCGGCGGGAGGGCCGCCATATCCTGCTGAAGCTGGACGGCCTGATGCGAAAGGTCGCGCTGCGCGATATTCTCTATCTGGAGATCCGGAACACAAA
>CAMVIO010000273.1 GCA_947167555.1 uncultured Selenomonadales bacterium | reverse complement strand
TTATATCGTCCCGAAAATCCGATCCCCTGCGTCTCCGAGGCCGGGGACGATGTAGCCGTGGTCGTTGAGCTTTTCGTCCACCGCCGCCGTGTAGATCGGCACGTCCGGGTGTTCCTTGTTCACTACGCGGATGCCCTCCGGCGCGGAGACGAGGCACATCAGCACCAGTTTTTTCGCGCCGTGCTCTTTCAGCATGGTCAGCGCCGCCGCCGAGGAGCCGCCCGTGGCCAACATCGGATCGACGACGATGAATGTGCGCTTCTCCGGTTCGGGCGGAAGCTTGCAGTAGTACTCGACGGGCTTCAGCGTCTTTGGGTCGCGGTAGAGGCCGATATGGCCGATGCGGGCCGTCGGAATCAGGTTCATCATACCGCCCACCATGCCGAGACCGGCGCGCAGGATCGGCACGAGTCCCACCTCGTTGTCGGCCAGCACTTTCGCGCGGCAGGGCGCCACCGGCGTCTCGATCTCGACTTCCTTCAGCGGGAAATCGCGGGTGATCTCATAGGCCATCAGCATCGCAATCTCTTCCAGCAGCTCGCGGAAGTCCTTGTAGGACGTATCCTTCATGCGCATCCGGGTCAGCTTGTGCTGGATCAACGGATGATCGATCAGATGGACTTTCAGTTCGTCAGCCATAAATCATGCCTCCTTGTTATTCGTAGAGCGGATATTTTTTGCAGAGCGCGGCAACGCGGGCACGCGCCTGTTCACGGACGTTTTCGTCATTCGGATGGTCGAGGGTCAGCGCGATAATGTCGCCGACCTCCTTCATGTCGTCCTCCTTGAATCCGCGGGTCGTCAGCGCGGGCGAGCCGAGGCGGATACCGCTGGTGACGAACGGGGACAGCGGCTCGAAGGGGATCGTGTTCTTGTTCACGGTGATGCCCACTTCGTCGAGGAGGTTCTGCGCTTCCTTGCCCGTCAGATTCTTGCTGCGGAGGTCGACGAGCATCAGATGGTTCTCCGTCTTGCCCGTGACGATGCGGAAGCCGTCTTCCATCAACGTCTCGGCCAGCTTCCTGGCGTTTTTCAGCACCTGCTTCTGGTATTCCACGAATTCCGGCTTCAGCGCCTCGCCGAGAGCTGCGGCCTTTGCCGCGATGACATGCATCAGCGGGCCGCCCTGGATGCCGGGGAAGATCGCTTTGTTGAACTTCTTGCCCAGCTCCTCATCCTTCGAGAGGATCAGGCCGCCACGCGGACCGCGAAGGGTCTTATGGGTGGTAGTGGTCACGACGTCGGCATAAGGAATCGGGCTCGGATGCAGCCCAGCCGCCACCAGTCCCGCGATATGCGCGATGTCGACCATCAGATAAGCGCCGACCTTCTTCGCAATCTCAGAGAGACGCGGGAAGTCGAGGATGCGCGCATAAGCGGACGCGCCCGCCACGATCATTTTCGGCTTCGTCTCCATCGCCTGTTTTTCCAGCTCGTCGTAGTCGATCGTTTCCGTTTCCTTCGAAACGCCGTAGGGAACGATCTTGAAATACGTGCCGGACATATTGACCGGGCTGCCGTGAGTCAGATGACCGCCGTCGGTCAGGCTCAATCCCATGACCGTATCGCCGGGCGTCAGCAGCGCGAAGAACACCGCCATATTCGCCTGGGCGCCGGAGTGGGGCTGCACGTTCGCATAAGCCGCGCCGAATACCTCTTTCGCGCGGTCGATCGCAATCTGCTCGATGACGTCGACGCATTCGCAGCCGCCATAATAACGCTTGCCCGGATAGCCCTCCGCGTATTTATTCGTGAGGACGCTGCCCTGCGCCTCCATCACGGCGCGACTCACGATATTTTCCGATGCGATCAGCTCCAGCTTGTTCCGCTGGCGCGAAAGCTCACTGTCGATCGCCTTCTTGAGTTCAGGATCCGTTTGTGCCAAAGTGTCCATCAATGCCATTTGTGTTCTCCTCAACCTTCCTATTATTTATTTTCCAATGCCATAATCTTTCCGACGCGCCGCGCGTGGCGGCCGCCCTCGAAGTCCTGCGTGAAGAACGTCCGCACGACGTCCCCCGCAAGCTCCGGGCCGAGCACGCGCCCGCCGAGAGCCAACACGTTCGCGTCGTTGTGCGCCCGCGCCATCCGCGCCGAATATGCCTCGCTGCAAAGCGCGCAGCGGATGCCTCTTATCTTGTTCGCCGCAATCGAGATGCCAATGCCGGTGCCGCAAAGCACGACGCCGCGCTCCGCCCGTCCCGACGTGACCTCCGCGCAGACCTTCTCCGCAATATCGGGATAATCGACGGAGCCCTCCGTGAACGTGCCGAGATCGTTGATTTCCGCGCCGAGCTCCGCCAAGACTTTTTTGACGCTCTCTTTCAGGGCCAATGCACCGTGATCGCAGCCAATCGCAATTTTCATATGCTGTTGCCGCCTTCCTTATGAGAAAAATTTACCCCTCCATTTTACTGCCCGAAGGGGCTATCGTCAATCGCAAAAAAGGAGAGACCACAGAAGTCTCTCCTTTCTTGTGTATTCGCTTTTCCAAGATATGTTTCACTCGAACTCTATCGCGAACAAGATTTCTATATTCTTTCTCCTTGATACGACAAGGCGTAAACCTTGCCTTGTCGAGAGTAAGAAGTTACTTGAATGACATGAGCAAACCAGCTTGAAGCAGGATATTGTTTTTTGTGCAGTTCATTAGTTAAGCAAACGCTTCAAATTGGTTGCCCGATGAAGGTGTCAAGATTGCTGTTGCATTTTGATACGTCATCGAAAGCGTCAAGTCGGTAGTATCAGCTATATCGTATTGCATAGCTTTCTTCTCCTGTTCGACGAAATAGTCATAGGCCGCTTCTTTGAACTGAGATGGCACAGCGGTCGACGTTTTCAATGCTTCTTTGAAAATGTCACGAGCCTTTTCGCCGTTTTTGTTCACAAAACCATCTGCCGTTTGTCGATAAGTGCGGATATCTTCGCCCGTCACACTTTGGAAGTTGTTCCACAAGCCCCATTTGGCGCGTTGGTCTTTCGGGGTTGTTCCCTGCTTTGCACCGTCATACAGTAAATTGTAAAACAGATTTTGGGCATTGTTATTTGAATTTAGTGCCTCTGTCATCTTTTTCAGCAAATCAGCATTTATTGTGCTCCCTGCGTTCCCAGACAACAATGATATCGTAAGCTTATTAGTCATACCGTTAACAGAAAAACGGAAGGAACTATTGCCAAGTTGTGAAAGGTCGATACCGTGGTTCTTGAACACATTACCAATCTGTGCGCTAAGCATTTTTGAATTGAACTCTCGCGTATTGGTGGACTTGTTCGTCGTTACTTCACCATTCAAGTGAGGGTCTTTCAAAAGGTCGGGAAGAGAGACGTGATCACTTTTTATCTCGCCCCAGCGTGTCATTGTCATTTCATTATTGAACATTGCCCATTTTTCTTCATCGCTATAACCGGAATAAGCAGAGTCCTTATCAAAGTATTTCCAATAAACGCCGCTATACAGTTCATTTACCGTTTGATATTTTGCCCGATTTTGGACGGCAATGTCG
>CAMVIO010000272.1 GCA_947167555.1 uncultured Selenomonadales bacterium | reverse complement strand
ATCCGGCGTTGACTGCTTTTAAACAAAATGATAGAATTTCAAGCGCAAACGGAGATGGTTTGCACAATACTTCAACAAGGGCGGTCCTATCATTGAAAACAACTTTGCCATCGATGGAACATGACACAAAACTGCCGGAGCTGACCCTGCGGGGAATGCTGTTGGGCGCGGTGCTGACGGTTATCTTCACGGCCTCCAATGTGTATTTGGGCTTGAAAGTCGGCTTGACGTTTTCCTCCGCCATTCCGGCCGCCGTGATTTCCATGGCGGTGCTTCGCATGGCGAAAGGCTCCAATATTTTGGAGAACAATATGGTGCAGACGCAGGCGTCCGCGGCGGGAACCCTGTCGGCGCTCATTTTTATCATACCGGGTTTGCTCATGATCGGGTATTGGCAGGATTTTGAGTTTTGGCAGACCTTTTTCGTATCGGCTTGCGGCGGATGTCTCGGGGTGCTGTTCACAATCCCCCTGCGGCGCGCCATGGTCGTGCACAGCGATTTGCCCTATCCGGAGGGCAGGGCCGCCGCCGAGATCCTGAAGATGGGCGATTCTTCCGATGGGAACGCTTCCGGCGGGACAAAACATCTCTTGTGCGGCAGCGGCATTGCCGGAATCGTCGCTTTTCTCACCAGCGGATTTCAAGTCCTGACGGGAGAGCTTTCTCTTTGGTTTCCGGTGGGGCGAGGAATCACGCAGCTTTCGCTCGGATATTCTTCCGCGTTGGTGGGCGCGGGATACTTGATCGGCATCGCCAGCGGGCTGGCTCTGCTGATCGGGATTTTTTTGGCGTGGGGCGTCATGATCCCGTATTTCACGATGACGGGGACACCCGCGGACGGGCAGACCATGCAGCAATTCGCCCAGTTGTGCTATACCGGCAAGGTTCGCCTGATTGGAGCCGGCGTCATGGGCGTGGCCGCGATCTGGACGCTTCTGAAGATGTCCCGGAGCGTCATGGACGGGATCAAAGAGTCGATCCGTTCGGCGCGGAGGACAGGGCAGGAGGAAGCGCGGCATCGAATGGACACGGATATGTCCGTTTCTTCCGTGCTGCTGATTTTTTGCGTCATGATGATAGGACTGCTGGGAACTTTCTATTCTTTTGTGAGCCCGGAAGGCCTTCCCTTTGGACAGACGCTGGCTTTTGCCGCCACGGGCGTGGGGCTGGCGGCTGTCATGGGATTTCTGGTGGCTGCCGCCTGCGCTTATATGGCAGGATTGGTAGGAACTTCCTCCAGCCCGATTTCCGGCATCGGGATTTTGGCGATCATCGTGTCTTCGCTGGTCGTCATGGCACTGTGCAATGTCCTGGGGATTTTTGAACTGCCCGGAGGGGAGAAATTTGCCACGGCAACGGCGATTTTTACCACGAGCATCATCCTCGCCATTTCCTGCATTTCCAACGACAATATGCAGGATCTCAAGACCGGCTGGCTGGTAGGGGCAACGCCATGGAAACAGCAGATCGCCCTGATTTTCGGCTGTCTGGTGGGAGCCGTCGTCATGCCTTTTGTATTGAATATGCTTTATCATGCCTATGGCTTTACCGGCGCATTGCCGCGCCCGGACATGAATCCCGAAGCGGCCTTGTCCGCGCCGCAGGCAACCCTCATGACCATGATCGCCCGCGGCATATTTTCATCGAATCTCGCATGGGAATATATCTATTTCGGCATCGGGCTGGGCGTCGCCATCGTTTTTGTTGACAGTATGTTGAAGAGCCATACCGAGAGCCTCTGCCTGCCTCCGTTGGCCGTCGGCATCGGGATCTACCTCCCGCCTTCCCTGCAAACGCCGCTCGTCGTGGGTGCCGTCATGGGCTATTGGCTGGAGCGGCGCATGAAAAACGGTTCGCTTGACGTCGAGGCGGGACAGCAGCGCGGAACGCTTTTCGCCTCCGGGCTGATTGTCGGAGAAAGTCTCGTCGGTGTTTTGCTGGCTGCCGTGATCGCCGTTTCGGTTTCCGGAGGCGGGGGCGAGGCGCCGTTGGCTTTGGTGGGAGCGGAATTTCATGATACGGCAGAGGTTTTGGGGCTTCTGGCCTTCCTCGCCATCCTTGCGGTTTTCGGAAAAACCGTGCTGAAACGATAGGGCGTTCTTTGGGCCGGCGCGGGTGCGCCGCGCACGAATCGAGTATTATTTTGGATGGTATGCGAATCCTCGCGTGCAACGAAAAGGGGCGGTTTCTTCGTGAAACCGCCCCTTTTCGTTGTTTCTTCATACTAATCTCAGACCAAAATTTTAAATAAAAATTTTGACCTGAGATACGCCTGTGTTAAACAGTCCACTGGACTGTTTAACACAGGCTACAGCCGAGCCTTCAGCTCGTCTGACGTCTCATGCACTCTCTGTAAAGATTTAAAAATCTTAACAGAGAGTAGTATCAGCCCTCGCTATTCTCGTAGCCGTAGCAGTACCCGCCGCCGCAACCGTAGCCGCCGCGCCCGCGGCCTCCGCCGTAGTATCCGCCGCCGCAGCAGGTGTAGCTCGCCTCGACGCAGGGCGCGTTGTCCCGGCAGTCCACGACGTCCGGCGTCGCCGCCAGCGCCGTCCCCGTCGCCGACATCATCAAAGCCGCCATCATTGCCATCATCGTTTTCTTCATTTGAATCAACCTCCTGAAATTTTGTTGTAGGTTTCTTTGGTTGTGTGTAGTATATCGGCGCAATGTGTCAAAAATGTGTCGAAATGAAATATTTTTTATATATTAATAATTAAGTCAAGTTTTGCTCCCGTCGCCACAAGGCGAAAGCAATAGATATACGCCTCACTCCCGGTATTGCCAATGCGCATTGTATCCCACTTTCCGGCTCGGCTTCAAATCTTTCGCGTCTTGCCGCAAAAAGGATTCCACCGCCGCCCACGTCACGGCGAAATTGTCAAGGAAAGCCGTGTGCCACGCTTTCGGCACGATGCAAAGACGGGCGTTCGGAATCATTTGCTCCGCCTCCATCATTGTCGCGATGGGCGCATGTTCGTCTTCGTCCCCCGCAATCAAAAGCACCGGGCATTGGATCGTGCCGAGGACCTCCGCGCCGACTTCCGTTTTACTCCAAAAGTCCGTGTAGTCCGTCCAAAATTCCTGCAATCGTTCCGGTTCCGGCATGATATTTTTTTGCTGCTCGATAAACGCCTTGTCGAGAGCCTCCATGTCTGCGACGCGAAGGGCCCCCGCCGGGAAAAATCCCCTCCGAAGCGTTCCCGCGCCAATGGCGACGACACGCTCCACCGCCTCCGGGTACAGGGCGGCGACTTTGTAGGCGGAATACGCGCCGTCGCTGAATCCCAACAGCATCGCCGGGGCATCCGTAACTTCCCGCATCACCGCGAGCATATCCGCCGCTTTCTGTTCGTAAGTCAGCGGCATGTGCCCGATTTCCGAGCGGCCATGCCCCCGCGTGGAAACGACGACCACTTGGTACGTTTGCCGCAACCGGTCAATCATTTGCCCCATTTCATAGGGTGTGCCCACGCCGCCTCCGTGAAAAACGAAAACGGGCTTTCCT
>CAMVIO010000271.1 GCA_947167555.1 uncultured Selenomonadales bacterium | reverse complement strand
CCCGAGGAATGGTTCTGGCTCCACGACCGATGGAAGTCCGTGCGCTGGATCCAGGAGCACGGCGACGAATGGTTCACGGAGCATGATCGCTGGCAATCGGCGCAGGAAATGCACAAAACCGACGCGAAAAAAGAATAAAAACGGTGCCAAAAATCTTGTGCACCGTTATTTTTTTGCCATCTGCGCGTTTTTCTGCTAAAATAAAAACAGTTTGTTTCCATAACTATAAGAAGGGCGGCAGGTGTTTGCAGTGAAAATCACATCGTATCCGGTGTATTGGGCGACGCTGGCGTTCGCCGGATTCTGCCGGATGCTGCCCGAAAGCGGCGCGGCCTCTCTGGGTCGCCTGATCGGTTCCGGCGTTTGGCATTTCTTGCCCGAGCATCGAAAAAATCGCGCGCGTCTGAGCCTCCGGGAATATTTCGGCGCTGACGAGAAAGAGACGGAACGGATTCTCCGCGCCAGCCTCGAACGGTACGGGCCGATGGGTGTCGAAGGACTTCGCGCCCCGATTATCGCCAAAGATGTGGAAAAATACATCGGCTACCGTGCGGACCAGGAAGCTGCGAAAGCCTTTGAAAGCGGAAAGGGCGGCGTTCTCGCGACACTGCACAGCGGCAACTGGGAGCTTTTCGGCCTCGGCATGGCGCACTACGTTCCCGCGCCTTTCGCAACGCTGGTCAAACGCCAGCAGTTCGACGCGTGGGACAAACTGGCGCGCCAGCTTCGCACCGTGCGCGTCATTTACCCCGACGAGACGCGCAAGCTATACAAAAGCGTGCGCGAAGGCTATTTCGTAAACTTCCTGATGGACCAGGGAATCCATGACGCGAAGGACGCCGTCCCGGCGGAATTTCTCGGCCACACAACAGGCTGGACGCCCGCGCCGGCAACCATCGCACGTTTTTTCGGCGTGCCAATCCTGCCGATGTTCATCCATCAGGAGCCGGGAGAGCGACATATCATCGAAATCAAGGCGCCGATCTACGTCAATAAAACCGACGACAAGGACGCCGACCTCGAAAAAGCGACGCAGGCCGTAGTCACTGTCTTCGAAGAACATATCCGAAAATACCCGGAAGATTGGAACTGGCTTTACAGCAAATGGCGGGATGTAGTTCCCGAAAGGAAAGTGAACGCGAACTAATGAAACATTACCTTCGGCTGCTGCAATACCTGAAGTTGTATAAGCTGCGGATTGCTCAGGCAGTCGTCTGCATGATCGTCTCGGCTGCGGCGAACCTCTACATGCCTTGGATCATCAAGGACATGATCGACAAGGTGCTGGCCGAGAAGGACATGGAAACGCTGAACCTGATTTGCATCGGCGTGCTGGTCATCTTCTTTGTCCGGGGCTTTTTCTACTTCGGGCAAAGCTACCTGATTGCCTTTGTCGGCCAGAGCGTCGTCCTCGACATCCGCAACGCGCTGTTCGCGAAATTCCAAAGACTGCCCGTCTCCTATTTCGACCGCCACCAGACCGGCGAAGTCATGAGCTACCTGACGAACGACGTGGCAACGGTACAGAACGCGCTGGCGGACAAGATCATCGACGTCGTGACCGAAGGCGCAATCCTGATCGGTTCCCTGGTCATGATGTTCCTCTTGGACTGGCAGCTTGCGCTGATGACCTTGATTACCGTGCCTGTGGTCGCCGTGTCCATGCGAGTGTTCGGCAAGATGATCAAGAAATCCGGCTCGGAAATCCAATCGAAGCTATCCGATTTCACTGCTATGATGCAGGAGAGCATATCCGCAGAGCGCGTCGTCAAGGCCTTTGGACGCGAACGATACGAAATCGATCGGTACTGCGAGCAAAACGCCAAGACCTTCAAGGCGTCGATGCAAAATGTGAAATTGACCAGCATGCTGACGCCGACTATCGAATTCATCGCAGCAGCGGCAGCCACGGCGCTGATCTGGTTCGGCGGCAAAGAGGTCGTGGACGGGCGCATCACAGCGGGTACCCTCGTCGCATTCCTGACTTACGCGGTCAATATGTCGAACCCATTGAAACGCCTTTCCCGCGCCTACGCGGGCATTCAGCAGGCATTGGCAGGAGCGGAGCGTGTCTTTTCTGTGCTCGACATGGAAGAACCGATTGCCGACAAGCCGGGAGCAATCGCACTGCCCCCCACCGAAGGCTCCGTCCGCATCGAGGACGTCAGCTTCTCCTATACAGAAAATGTTCCCGCGCTGTCCCATGTCTCACTTTCCGCCGAGCCTGGCCAGATGATCGCTTTCGTCGGCCCGTCCGGCGCCGGAAAATCGACCATCGCGAACCTGATTCCGCGATTCTACGACGTGGATTCCGGCTCTATCCAGATCGACGGTCACGACATCCGCAACGTCACCATCGATTCCCTGCGCGCGCAGATTGGCATCGTGCCGCAAGAAACGATGCTATTTTCCGCCTCGGTGCGCGAGAATATTCGTTACGGCAGGCTCGACGCCACCGACGAGGAAATCGAGGCCGCAGCGCGGGACGCCAACGCCCACGAATTCATCATGGCGCTGCCCGAAGGCTACGACACCCAAATCGGCGAACGGGGCCTTATGCTTTCCGGCGGCCAGCGACAACGCATCGCCATTGCACGAGCCATCCTGAAAGACCCGCGCATCCTGATTCTCGACGAAGCCACCAGCGCCCTCGACACCGAAAGCGAGAAAATCGTACAGTCGGCGCTCGACCGCCTGATGATCGGGCGCACCTCCTTCGTCATTGCCCACCGGCTTTCGACGATTTTCGGAGCGAACCAGATTTATGTCATCGAGCACGGCGAAATCCGCGAGCACGGCACCCATGAAGAACTTCTCGCCGCCAAGGGACTGTACGCGGAGCTTTACGCCCTGCAATTCAAGAAACAATTGCCTGATTCCTAATCATGAAAGGGAGGTGTCCTATTGGAGCATCAAACAACATTGGCGTCAGAAATCGTCTATTCCGGCGTTGGCCTTCACTCCGGTCTCGAAGTCCATATGCGGATAAAGCCCGCGCCCGCCGGAACCGGCGTCGTATTTGAACGAACCGACCAAGAAGGCAGGCCGCGTGTTTGCGCGACGGCGAAAAATGTCGCCGCCACCATGCGTGCCACAACCATCGAGGAGGGCGGCGCCCGTTTCTTCACCATCGAGCATCTGATGTCCGCCATATCGGCGTCGGGGCTGGACAACTGCATTGTCGAACTCGACAGCGAAGAGCCGCCTGTGGCTGACGGAGCATCCCTCGTCTTCCTCGACCTGATTGAGAAGGCGGGGCTGAAATCACTGGACGAGAAGCGCACCGTCATTTCCGTCGATCGCACAATCCGCGTCGACGACGGCGACCGTTTCATCATGATCGTTCCCTACGACGGGCTGCGCGTCTCGTTCACCTCGCTGAACCCGCACCCGTTGGCCGGAACGCAATACACAGACATCATCGTGGACTCGGCATCCTACAAAAAGGAAATCGCCCCGGCGCGCACCATCGCCTACGAGGGCGAAGTAGAGGCGCTCCGGAAAGCGGGACT
>CAMVIO010000270.1 GCA_947167555.1 uncultured Selenomonadales bacterium | reverse complement strand
GAGCCGAACCTTTCCGCTTCGATTCGTTCGGCGCTTTGGGCTCCGACGGCGGGCATCTGCTGGCCCTTCGGCATGGCGGCGGCCTTCGCGGAGAACGCCGTGGAAAACGGCGCGGAGATTTTGCGCGATTGCGAGGTCAAAGGCATCCGCGTTGAAGACGGCAAGGGGTTCGTGGTTGTGACGACGCAAAGGGATATCCGTGCAAGATTCGTCGTGAACGCGGCGGGCGTGTTTGCGGACAAGGTTTCGGCGATGGCGGGGGATACGAGTTTCTCGATTCACCCGCGTAAGGGCGAATACATCCTATTTGACAAGACGGCGCAGGGCAAGATGGTCAAGGGAATCGTTTTCCCGGCGCCGACGAAAACGACGAAGGGAATCCTCGTCTGCGCGACGACCCACGGCAACACGTTCATCGGGCCGAACGCGCAGGAGCAGGACAGTCGCGACGATACGGCCGTGACGACGGCGGGCATGGACGAGATCATCGCAGGGGCGAAAAAGCTGGTGCCGGAACTCCCGATGGGTGCGTCAATTACTGAGTTCGCGGGCGTCCGCGCAGTGTCCGATACGAACGATTTTATCGTCGGTGAATCGAAGACGGTCAAGGGCTTGTATCACGCGGCGGGCATCCAGTCGCCGGGGCTGACCTCGGCGCCGGCCATCGCACGGTTCTTGGCGGAGGAAATCGCGAAAGCGTCGGGGGCGAAGAAGAAGGCGGACGCGAAGAAGGGGCGTCCGGCGCAAATTGTTTTCCGTGAATTATCGCGGGATGAGCAGGCGAAGATGATTGCGAAAGACGAGCGTTACGGACGCGTGATCTGCCGCTGCGAGACGATCACCGAGGGCGAGATCGTGGACGCAATCAAACGCCCCTGCGGTGCGCGGACGGTGGACGGCGTGAAACGGCGCACCCGTGCGGGCATGGGCCGCTGCCAGGGCGGCTTCTGCGGGCCGCGTGTGATCGAGATTTTGTCGAGGGAGCTGGGGATTCCCGTGCCGAAGGTGAGGAAAGACGGCGCGGATTCCTATATGTATGAGGAAAAGCTGGGAGGTGGGCGGAAATGAGCGAGCTTTACGACGTCATCATTGTCGGCGGTGGTCCGGCTGGGCTTTCGGCGGCACTGGCCGCGCAGCAGAACGGCGCGAAAAAGATTCTCGTGCTGGAGCGCGACCGTGAGCCCGGCGGCATCCTGCAGCAGTGCGTCCACAACGGCTTCGGCCTTCATCATTTCAAGGAGGAATTGACCGGGCCCGGCTATGCCCAGCGGTGCTATGATCTTGTCAAGGATCTGCCCGAGGTGGAAATCCTCGTCGATACGATGGTCCTGGAAGTGCGCAAGGATAAGTCCGTGCTGGCTGTCAACCCGAAACGGGGCGTTATGGAGCTTCGCGGAAAGTCGATCATCCTGACAATGGGCTGCCGCGAGCGCACGCGCGGCGCGATACGGATTCCGGGCACTCGGCCTGCAGGCGTTTACACGGCGGGCGCAGCGCAGCGCATGGTCAATATGGAAGGCTATATTCCCGGCAGGAAAATCGTGATCCTCGGCTCCGGCGACATCGGGCTGATCATGGCGCGGCGCATGTCGCTGGAGGGCTGCAAGGTGCAGGCGGTGCTGGAGATTTGCCCGTTCTCCAACGGACTGACGCGAAATATCGTCCAATGCCTGAACGATTACGATATTCCGCTGCATCTTTCCCATACGATCGTGGCAATCCACGGCAAGGATAGGGTCACGGGAATCACGGTGGCGAAGGTGGACGACAAGATGCGTCCGATTCCCGGCACGGAGTTCGAGATCGACTGTGACACGGTCTTGCTGTCCGTCGGCCTGATTCCCGAAAACGAGCTTTCCAACGGACTCGGTCTCGCGATGCATCCGCTGACGAGCGGCCCGATTGTCGACCAGCGGCGCGAGACCAGCGAGCCGGGGATTTTTGCAGCGGGCAATGTGGTCCATGTCCACGATCTCGTCGATTTCGTTTCCGACGAAGCAGAGATTGCCGGGAAATTCGCGGCAAAGACGGCGCTCGGCGAGGGGGCAAAAGCCGACCGCGACCTTGCGGTCACGACGGGCGAGAATGTCCGAACTTGTGTGCCGCAGCATTTGCGTCTTAGCGGAACGGCGGAGAAAGTGCGGCTCTTCATGCGCGTGACGAAACCGATGCGCGGCAAGCTGAAACTGAAAGTTACCAGCGGCGGTGAGGAAGTCTTTGCGAAGCCTTTGATGATCGCGAAGCCCAGCGAGATGATCGCGGTGGATTTGCCGGAGGCGAAGGTCGGCGGTCTTTCGTCGGATTTGACGGTGGCGCTGGAGGAGGGGAACTGAATGGCAACGGAGACGAAAATCCTGAACTGCATCAACTGTCCGTTGAGCTGCGAGCTGACGGCAACCGTCGAGGACGGCGTGGTCACAAACGTGACGGGGAATTTCTGCCCACGCGGGGCGCAGTACGCGAAAGAGGAATTGACGGCGCCGACGCGGATGCTGACCTCCACGATTCGGATTGAAGGGGGGCGCTTGCCGCTGCTTCCTGTCGTTTCGGCGAAGAAGCTGCCGAAGGGGCGCGTCGTCGAATGTGCCGAAGCGTTGCGTTCGGTCAGCGTCAAAGCCCCCGTCCATGCGGGGGACGTGGTGGCGGCGAATATCTTAGGCCTCGGCGTTGATATCGTGGCGAGCCGTGATATGGAGACAGCATGATGGCAGAGACGAAGAAGATCCGCATGATCGTGACCGATCTCGACGGCACGCTGGTAAACGCCGCTTACGAGATTACGGAAGAAAACAGGAAGGCCGTGCAGGCGGCGGCAAAGATTGGCGTTCCGACAGTCATCGCGACGGGCAGGATGCACCGTTCGGCGGTTCGTTATGCCGAAGCGCTGGGCGTGGACGCGCCGATCATCAGCTATAATGGTGCGATCGTCAAGACGGCGGGCGGCGAGTTTTTGGCGTCGTCATACCTGGAGCCGCAGGTCGTCGAGCGTGTGCTGGGTTACGTTTTTGCTCAGGGCTGGTATGTGCAGAGCTACGTCGGCGACGCGCTATACTACGTCGAGCAAACAGAGGCGGCGCGGGTTTACGAGTCGGCGTCGAAGGTCTATGGCGAGGCAATCGGTCGCGGCGGAATGCTGGCGAAGACGAAGGAAGTCCCGAAGCTGCTGGTCGCCGTTCCTGCGGACAAAATCGACGAAGCCATCCGCGATCTTCGGAATCGTTTCCGAAACGAAGCCGACGTCATGCAGTCTAGCCCGACCTATATCGAAATCGTGCGCCCCGGCGTGTCAAAGGCGCGCGCGATGCTGGCTCTTGCCGAAAAGCGGGGAATCCGTGCCGAAGAGATCATGGCTCTCGGCGATTCCGGAAACGATATCGAAATGATTCGCGCGGCGGGCCTCGGCGTCGCGATGGAAAATGCGATTCCGGCAGCTAAGGAAGCGG
This sequence comes from uncultured Selenomonadales bacterium, assembly GCA_947167555.1. Lineage (GTDB taxonomy): Bacteria > Bacillota > Negativicutes > Selenomonadales > Selenomonadaceae > RUG12372. Next base: position 71 of record CAMVIO010000270.1, on the reverse strand, counting down.
CAGACGAGATAGCGCCTTCCTGCGAGGAAAACGGATTCGCGAAAGCCGTGCGGAAGTTTGTGCTGGAAGGA
>CAMVIO010000269.1 GCA_947167555.1 uncultured Selenomonadales bacterium | reverse complement strand
CGGCGGCCTGATCGTTGGCGAAGGCCGTGCCGAGAGCCACCGAATTGACAAGCGAGATCGCCGGCAGCGCGCCTTGCAGATTCTCGTAAAGGTAATCGGCGTCCTGCGGGAACGCCGCTTTCATCTTTTCCCGCAGCGCTTGCGGCAGCGGTCGTTTTTTCAGAAAGCCCTTCATCAGCTCGCCGACAATATGCTCCGCGTCCGCCGCGCTGCCGCCGTTGCCGCAAAGGAGCAGCTTGCCCCCCGCATGGCAGCACGCGCATATTGTTTCCGCCGCCGCAAGGATATCTGCGCGGCAGTCTTCCAACACCGGATAGCGCTCAAATAAAACATCCAGCGTTTTTTTTGTCGATTCCTTCATCATCTGCTCCTGTACCAGTCCGCCGTGCGCTTCGGCTCATAATCCGTGCCCTCGTTCTCTCTCGACGGAAAACTGCGAGCGGCCTTCGGCGGTCGAATATCCGGAATCGGGAACGGGGCGCGCTGTACCTCCTGCCGATACGGATTGCCCTGCCACACGGAGCCGCCGCGCATCGAACGCCAAAGACGCGCCAGGAACGAGATCACGAAATAAACCAAAAGCCCGTTGATCAAAAGCCCGAACAAATCGCCCATGAAGCTGCCCGCGCCGAAGCCGAACAGATTCCCCAGCAGACCGCCGAGCATCATGCCGCCCGCAAAGATCCCCATGTTCCGCATCATGTTTCCCCAGCGCGTGCCGCGATAGGGAACGGAGTTCATATCCGCGCGTCCAGAAGGCGAAGCCGCTCTTGGCGCGGCGGACGGAATATCGCTTGCCCTTTGCGAAGGACGATACTGCTGGTTCGGTCGTGCATTCTGCTGCGGCGTATTCATACGCGGCGTCTGCGGCCTCGGCGTATTCATGCGCGGCGTCGTCATTCGCGGCGCGCGCATCCCGCCGACGGCGGCCTCCGCCGATTCCGTTATTCCCGCCGCCGCGACGGTCATCAGTCCAGCCGCGACGATTGCCATGATCTTTTTCCGTTCCATGTATAAAATGGACCTCCTAGTCCGCATTTGCTTTGATATCATCGGGGAACGCATAAATCTCGCCCAGCGTGTCCAATTCTCCCGACAGGTAACGGTCGATGTCGTGAACGTCGATAAAAAGCTTGCAGTCGATGTCCAGATACCCCTGCTCCCTGCCGCCGGAAACGTCCCGCACGGCCGTCAGCTTTTCGCGGAGCGCCTCGCACTCCGAGCGCGTCGCGTGAATATCGAGCTTGATCAGCGGCACGCCGTATTCCTTCAGAACTTCCTGCGTTGTCATTCGTTCTGACAAAACGATCTCTCCTCCGTTTGTTATCGACGCAATTATGCTTTGAGAATCTGATTTTCAAATGAAAAAAGACGTGAACGCTCACGTCTCCTTGTTGTCCTCCGACGCAATATCCTTTTCCAGTATCCGTTCCAGCGAGCGTATCGCGTAGCGCTGGGTCTCGTAATCGAGATCGCTGGCCTCCGCCGCCATGCGCTTCTTCATCTCGTCAAGCTGCCGCGTGAGCCGCAGCCGCGTTTCCTTGTCCATTGCTCCACCCCGCTTTTCAAAACGATTATACCTTTCGTGCCGCTTTCATGCAAATGTTTCAGATTTTTTTCAGGTTATGTTCGTTTGTTACAGGCTGCACCTGCATAAGAAACTGTAAAAGCTGACGCTTTAACATTTTCTAATCACGTGAAACATTCGGAAACCATTTCCAAATTATTTCGTTTGACAAACCGCCTGTATCATGTTTTACTAAAACATATTATTATTGGGAAAGGTGATTTTCTTGGTTCTCATTTACGTTGTCCTCGGCGTCCTTGTCGCGCTCTTCCTCTTCGAGATGTGGCGCCAGCTTTACAAGCTGAATACTGTCAACAATCTGATCCGCACTTACGAGCACGATGTGGAAAACCCGAAGCTCATCGACGAGATGTACGACTTTTGCCTGAAGGACCGCAAGCTGAAAAAGGTCATGGCGAAGTACAACCCGACGAAGGAGGATTTCGACAAGCTCTACCACAAACTGCTGCTCTGGACGAATTTCCGCAAGTACCGGCGCTTCGTGCCGATCTCCTCGTTCTTCGCGGTCTATTCCCTCGACTACCTGCTGGCTCACAAGGATATGGACGCCTACGACCTGTCGAAGAAGATGTGCAATTTCTTCAATATATAAAAATTAGCAAGAAGCCCCGCTTCGCACGATGTTTTATCGCGAAGCGGGGCTTTTCCTATCTTTTTTTCATCAGCAGCGTCTTCTTGATTTCCAGGTCCTTGACCTGCTTGTTGAGCCGCGAGTACTCAAGCTTGTTTTCCATCAGCGATTGCATCGCTTCTTTCTTTTCCTCGGGCGTCGCCGCCTCGTCGACCTGATACTGCGCGAACTCGATGCGGATGTTGACCTCGTCCATCTCCGCGCCGAGCCGTTCGATGATCTTCTCTATCAGCTCCGGGTCCTTCAGCTCGTCGAGATCCTCGAAATCCGTGGGCGTTCCCTCGGCTTCCGCCTTATCCCCGTTCATGAACAGTGCGCCGCCCGTCACCAGCCCGCCGACGAAACCGCCGATCGGGCCGCCAATCAGCCGCCCGACAATCGAGCTGCCCGCGACGAGGGCCGCCTTGCTCCAAAGGGAGCCGAGCTTCTTGTCCTGCTGCTCCGCGTATTTGCGGAACGATTCCCACGGAATCTGATAGCCCGCCCGGTTCGACTGGCGGTCGCCCTCGATCTCCCCGTCCCGGATTTTCTTTCGCACCGTATATTCGCTGAGGCCGAGCTGCTCCGCGACCTCCTTGACTGTCAATGTCTTCTGCTCCGTCATGTCGTTCCCTTCTTTCTTGCCTATTATATTATCACCGATAGCAAAAAAAGGCAACATATCCCACATCATTTTATTATATTCATTACAGTCTTTTATTGCTCTAATTAAATTTTAATCAAATTTAATATTGACAAAGCAACATAAAAGTATTATGATGCGCACAGATAAGGAAATCCTTATATCCCAAAAGAAAGGATGAGGCCGATGGAAAAAGCGCGTTTCTACAATCCAAGGACAGGCGAGACGGAAGAGATCGACGTCGAGTACTACGCGGGAGAATTTTCCGAGCGGGACTTCTGGTCGAAGATCAAAAGCAAGATCAAGTCAGCGGGACTGCAGCTGATCTACAAGGCGATGCAGCTCTACTACGCGACGGAAAATCCCAACTGCCCGACGAAGGTAAAGGCAGGCATCTACGCAGCGCTCGGCTACTTCGTCGCCCCCCTCGATTTCCTGCCGGACTTCATGCCCTTCGCCGGATACACCGACGACCTGTCGGCGATCCTTCTGGCGACGATGATGGCGCAGGCCTACATCGACGACGAGGTCAAGGAGAAGGCAAGGCAGAAGCTCGGCGCCATCTTCGGGCACAAGGTGATTGAAGAGCTGGGCGAGGAACAGGCGGCATAAGCGAAAAGTAAGTTTAGCAACATTTTTTATTGCAGGTACAACATTAAATTATGAATGACAATGAAAAAAGGAGGCAATAATCATG
>CAMVIO010000268.1 GCA_947167555.1 uncultured Selenomonadales bacterium | reverse complement strand
CAGCCAAGCTCCCCCGTCCTGTCCAGCAGGACGCCGTAAAGATCATCGTACTGCTCGCCGCAACGGCTCAAAACGACCTGCTGCTCCGGCAGCGCGTTCAAAAGATTCGCCTCCGGGATTTGCCGCGCTTCCTTGAAAATCCGCACGGCCTCCTCTTTCGGCACAACGCGAAAATCAATGGCACGATTTTCCGCGATGATCGCGCGCATCTGCACCTCGATCGCCGAAACCGCCCCGTCCGTCACGCCGCCCGGAACCACGAGATCGCAGTACAGGCCGCCGTTCAGCGAAGCGTGCACAATCAGCTCTGAATCCGCCGCGCCGTACAGCTCCCGCATCGCGACGACAGCGAGGAACAGCACCGAGCGACGGTAAACGCGCTCCCCCATCGGGCTGGACACATGGACCCAAACGGGCGTCTGCCGCTCGTCCGCCGTCTCGCCCAACCCTTTCAGTTCTCCGCCGACCAGTGCGGCGACAATCATGTCGTTTCCCGCCGCCTGCCCCTCCGCAAGCTCCCGCAGAGTTTTTTTCGCCCGTTCCTGCTGCCCCATATCGGATATTCCTCCTTGCCCAAAACCGCAACGGCTCTTTTCTGTTTTCATGATTATAACATTTTTGCCCGCAAGAGAAAACAACGGATTGCCGCCAATGCGCGAGGGTTGCCTTGACGTGTCCTAACGATTATAATAAAAGAGGAAACGAACAGCATACGATAAGCGTAAGGAGCATGACTTGTGCGAATATATCTTGACACCTGTTGCTACAATCGTCCATTCGATGATCAATCGCAAAACCGTATTCATGATGAAAGCGAAGCAGTCTTGTCTATTCTGCATCGTAGCCAAACAGCGGACATCACAATTTTAAGCAGTGATATTCTCAAATGGGAAATCGCTCAAATTCCAAATGCCTATCGGCGCTTCAAGGTGCTCACACTTTACCAAGCGGCAACAGAAAACATCCCATACAATATTGACATCAAAAACCAAGCGACAAAGTTGCAATCGCAGTCATCCATCCGATCATTGGACAGTCTGCACATTGCTTCCGCAGAATGGAGCAAGGCAGATGTTTTCTTGACAACAGATGATCGGCTAATCCGCGCTTGCCGGAAATTACCATTATCCATAAGAATATTGAATCCTGTTTCTTATTTAGCGGAGGTGATTGAACATGATGGACGTGAACATCAATAGCCCGGTCGCCGTGCGTTTGGCAGGAATGGAAGCATTATCGGGGGCGCTTGGGCCTGTTGGCTTTGCCCGCTTCTTCCAGCAAATCGAAGACGGTCACGGAGATTACACGAAGGAGAAATACCAACAGCCGGACATTTCTTTGGAAGCGTTGGATAAATTGCTGTCTTCCCAAAAATGAAAAATCACAGCAGAAAAGCCGCAGGATTGTCCTGCGGCTTTTTGCGTGGGTGAAAATCCATCCTTTCTATCCTGTCTGCTGCTCGTTGCAATCCCATACAATTTCGGAATACCACGAAAACATAAACAGCAAGGCAAGCAACGCAAACGCGCTTAATCCCAGCGCAGCTCCCGCCGTCGTACAAAGAGCAGAGTTGGCTTGCACAAAAAGCGGAAACGCAACCCCCAAAAAAGACAGCAGCACACCTCCGAAAGAAAGTTCTTTTTCTTTCCGTTGCAATTTTCGCTCACATTCCTTGTCCTGAGACTTTTTATCCTTCATACGCAAAACCTCAAATACACGAAATATAAGACAAAACAAAAGTATTACGGTAAGGGACGTAATCATTCCAATCGTAATACATAAATTAGAGCTGTAATTTCCTTTTGTGATGCTACAATAAGCCAATAAAATGGTGAATCCTGCAAAAGCAACTGCAAAAATTGCATAAACCCACCGATGATTCTCAGTGAAAATCTTATTGCAAATACATTTCAAGAATGAAAACACCATAAGAGCAATCACTCCAGCATCTACTGTCCAACAATATACCACGAAAATAACATCCCAGGAAATACAATCCATTAAAAATTCTCCTTGATGTGCAAGGGGGCGTTTCCGCCCCCACACCCAGCCTTAAAAATTCCCGTTGCACTCGATCATGATCTGCATGACTTTGCTCAAGAGAGGATTACTTGGAGATTCATTATTATGGCCTTGCATTTCCACTAAATCAGGATCAACACCATCTTTTGTGGCGGTCCAGTCGGGCCAATAGATGCCATAAGCCCCCTTGCGGTAAGGGAACGTGTCGCCCGGCTTGATTCCATTGTTTTCATCAAAACAACAAATCAACGATATGACGTCCGGGCTCTCAAACCTTGTTGCCCAGTCACAAACTACACTCCAGCCGTCGCCGAAGCTACCATCATACCAATAAAACGTATGCGTTTCGTTGTCATAATCAAAGTTTAGCTCAGGAGCAGCAAATGTCCGCACTCCATCTGAACCCTCGACTATGGAAACGACTACAAATTCTCCAGGGAACTCGCCTCTGGTCATGTCCGCCAAGTCGACATCTGTCAGATATTTTACATCTATACCGTCTCCAAAAATTGTTGGGGCGTCGTCTTTTCGTATCAGATAAAACGTATCAGGAGGTATGTCCTTGTAATACGTCCTAGTACCTGCTGCATTGAATTCTTTCACTTTTGACGCGAACTTGATCATCGCGCCGGATTGCCCCTGCACTTTCACCGCGTTCGCTGATCCTTGCGGCGTCGTTTGCGAAGCAGAAAATCCCGCGTCGGACGTTTCCCCGTTCGCTCTGCGGATTTCGTCCAGCAGCGATTTCCGGTTCGTCTCCATCCACTGCATGAATTTTTTATCCAGCTCACTGTAGTCATGAAGATTCTGCTTCATGGAGGAAATATTGTAATGCCCCTCCTTTTGCTTTCTGTCCTTGTTGAGATAATCCAGCGTGAAGACTTTTTGCCGTTCGACGTCATAGATTCTCGTCCAGTGCGCTTTCTCCGATTCGCGCCACATCGGCACAAACCAGATTTGCTCCATAAAGACCTTGTTCCGCTGGAAATACGTCTGCAAATACTTGCGCCCTTCATAGTCAATGATCTTGGTTTCGCTGTCGTCCAGATAATACTTGTATTTTTCTCCCAGCTTGTCGTTGATGTGCTCATCTTGCCACATCAGCGTCATATTGTCCTTGTCCTTCGCGGCGCACAGCCCGCCCACGCAAACGAGGCACGCCATGCAAAGCAGGAATGTCTTCCACAAAATCTTTCGCATCCTGTCTCCCTCCGATTTTCTTTTTTGCGGCTCGACAAGCCGCCAAACTTTCGCCCGACGGGCGCATTCCCCCCTTCGCGCACTTGCTTTGTTTCCTATGATACCACTGTTGTCCCCCCCCGCAAGACAATTTGCGCAAAAAATTCTGCGAATTTTTCGCGCAAATATTCTTGCGGATGCCAACCCGAGAGACAACGGCAAAAAAAGACGCAAAAAAATCCTCCGAACACCTCCGAAGGATTTTTTGCGCGTCTCGTTATGTCATTTACCCCGAAAAAACAAAAAAGCCCGGAAAAGCCTTTGCCCTTCCAAGCCAAATCACCTCAATTTA
>CAMVIO010000267.1 GCA_947167555.1 uncultured Selenomonadales bacterium | reverse complement strand
GGGAAGGCGAAAAATGCCACCACGTATTTCGCCCGTCTGTACCAGGTGCGATATCTTTCCGGCATCATTGCGGGCATGGAAAGCAAGACGGGCGTGCTGGGCTATGTGGCCGCTATTCCGAATTCCCAGACGAATCGCGGCATCAACGCCTACGCTCTGGGAATGCGGTTCGCCAATCCGAAGGCGCGGCTCATCGTCCGGTTTACGGGAAGCTGGGACAACGAAGAGGCGGAGAGAGAAAGCGTCGCCCTTCTCCAGCGGGAGGGGGCGGACGTGATCACCTATCACACGGACCAGCCTAACGCGATACGGGAAGCGGAGAAACGGGGACTCATGAGCATCGGCTACAGCGGCATTTATGAGGAATACTCCGACCGACTTCTGACGGCGGCGCTGTACGATTGGAATGTCCTCTATGAAGAAGTGCTCGGGGATTATCTGAGCGGCAGGGCGAATTTTTCCAACGCCTACTGGCTTGGTCTCGAGGAGGACGCCGTCAAGCTATGGCCGTTGTCCCCTTTGGTATCGGAAAAAGCGGCGTTTATCGCGTCGATGGAAAAGCAGCGGATCATGAACGATTACAGCGTGTTTTCCGGCGTCATTTACGACAACCAGGGAACGCTTCGCTGTGAGAAAGGCGAAAGAATCAAGGATCATGAACTTTTTACCGGTATGAACTGGTTCGCCGAAGGAGTAGAGATTTATGAGTGACCGATTCGCCCTGATGAAGAAAGGAAACCTGCTGGCCATCCTGGTCTTCGGCTTGCTGCTGCTCTTAGTGGGCTCGTTGTTCCAGGGGCGGATAAGCGAGCTCCTGACCGCGTATACGGAGAGCCAGACGAGGCGGCACGCGGAAGCGCTGGCGGGACAGGCTGCGGAAAATCTCGGGACAGAGCTGAAGACCCTCGCCTATGTGGCCTCGAAGATCGAATCCAATCCGGAGCAGATTGACCAACTGGTACCGATGCTCTTCAACGAGAAAGGGGCCCAGCAGGGGCTTTTGGCCATCGACGGACGGGCGGTGTACGGGGACGCTTTGTCCCTGCACGCATACAGCGGCATAAAAAAATCCTTCCGCGGCAAAAGCGCCATCACTTTCTCCCGAGATCAGGGACTTCTCTTTACCTATCCGGTGTCGCACGGTAAAAACGTCAAATACGTCCTCTATCGGCTGTATCCGTCTGACACTGTTGCGGATCGGTTTTCCATCAGTTGTTACGACGACGTGGGAAAGATGCTGGTCGCCACGCGGGAGGGGGATATCGTCATCCCGTTCCCGGACAATTCTCCTGAGGATATCGGTTTCATGCAGAGCGGGGAGGTCAAAGGCTTTTTCCGCACCATGCACCGGGAGATGGAGGTATCGGTGGCGGCCGCCCGTTCTTTCCGGACAGACCGCGGAGACATGCTGTTGTTCGAGGCGGAGATTCCCGGCACGGATTATCTCGTGGCCGGATTCGTGCCGAAGGAAAAAGCTTCCGAGGGAATCGAGAACATTACGCTTTTGGTGGTGTGGGTTTTCAGTCTCCTGATGCTTTTGGTCGTTATCGGCGCCCTGTATTTGAGCCGCGTCCAGACGCAGCTGCAGGAGAGCGAGGAACTGCAGAGAGCCAAAGACGAGGCGGAAAAAGCCAGGGGCGAGGCGGAGAAGGCGTCCCAGGCCAAGAGCGAGTTCCTTTCCAATATGTCCCATGAGATCCGTACGCCGATCAACGCGATTCTCGGCATGAACGAGGTCATCCTGCGGGAATGCGAGGACAACAACATCCTTGCCTATTCGGAAAACGTCAGGGTGGCGGGAAACACGCTTCTGGGGCTGGTCAACGACATTCTGGACTTTTCCAAGATCGAGGCCGGGAAGATCGAGATCATTCCCGTGGAATATGACCTTTCCTCCACGCTCAACGATCTGGTCAATATGATCCATGTCCGGGCGGATGGGAAAGGGCTGGAGCTCATCGCTGACTTCGACCCGGAGACGCCGAAGCGGCTCTATGGCGACGAAGTCCGCATCAAGCAGGTCATCACGAATATCCTGACCAATGCGGTGAAATATACGGAAAAGGGAACGGTGACTTTTTCCGTGGACTTCGAGCGAATCCCGGATGCGTCGGAGGAAGTGCTTCTCAAAGTCTCAGTTGCGGATACGGGTATCGGTATCAAGCCCGAGGACATGGACAAGCTCTTTTCCAAATTCGAGCGTATCGAGGAAAAGCGGAACCGCAACGTGGAAGGCACCGGTCTCGGCATGACCATTACCAAAAGATTGCTGGAAAAAATGGATTCTTCGCTGCATGTGGAAAGCACCTACGGCGTCGGCTCCACATTCTCTTTCGTGCTGCGGCAGCGCGTAGTCAAGTGGGAACCGTTAGGTGATTATACAGTTTCCCATCATGACGCCATGATGAAGAACCGGAAGAAATACCATGAGAAATTTACGGCGCCGGAGGCGCAGGTCCTCGTGGTGGACGACAACCCGATGAATCTGATGGTGTTCAAGAGTCTGCTGAAGCAGACAAAAGTCAAGATCGACACGGCGACCGACGGCGAAGAGGCCCTTTCCCTGATGCAGGGCAAGAAGTACGACCTGATTTTCCTCGACCACATGATGCCGAAAAAGGACGGCATCGAGACATTGCAGGAACTGCGGGGACAAATCGGCGGACCGAATCTCAACACGCCCGCGATCTGCCTGACAGCCAACGCCATCTCCGGCGCGCGCGAGCAATATATCGAGGCGGGCTTCGACGACTATCTGACGAAGCCCATCGATTCCGGCAAGCTGGAAGACGCGCTGCTGGCTTACCTGCCGAAAGAGAAAATCGAAGCGGCGAGCGCGGAGGAAGCGGGAGCGAAAGAAGCGAAAACGGCGGAGATTCCCGAAATCCTCGCGCCGCTCCAGGGACAGGACTGGATCGACCTATCCCTCGGCGTCCAAAACAGCGGAGACGCGGAAGCCTATATGCCGCTGCTCAAAATCTTCTACGAATCCATGAAGGGGACGGCGAAGGAGATTGACGACCATTACGCGGCGGAGGACTGGAAGAATTACACGATCAAGGTTCACGCGCTGAAAAGCTCGGCACGGCTGATCGGGGCTGCGGCTTTCGGCGAGGAGGCCCAGCTTCTCGAAAACGCGGGCAAGGCGGAAGACATAGAATATATCCGCGGCCATCATGAAGCGTTCATGGCGAAATACCGTAGCTTCGAGGCGCCGCTTTCGGAAGTATTCACGGAAACCGATACGGAAGAGGAAAAGCCGGAAGCGGACGCGGAGCTGATGGAGGGCGTTTTCGAGGAAATCCGATTAGCGGCGGATGACATGGACGGCGACCGTTTGGAAGACATTGTTGCTGAGATGGAGGCGTACCGCATCCCTGAAGCGCAGGCGGAACTCTACGGAAAACTTAAGGAAGCCACGGCGAAGCTCGATTTCGAGACAATCCAAAGTCTGCTGGCGGATCAATAGCTCAAGGAACAGGAAGCGAGCGGGTGGATGACAGGTGTAGTCTATATTATTCATCGTCGAACGGAAATGATTGATTTTCGTCGGACGCTGTGGTATCATAAAGGGCAA
>CAMVIO010000266.1 GCA_947167555.1 uncultured Selenomonadales bacterium | reverse complement strand
GCGTGAGACCGACGCTTTCGACGAACGGCACCTTGATCGACGAGGACGCTGCGAAGAAAATCAAAGCGGCGGGCGTCGCTTATGTCGGCGTTTCGCTGGACGGGCCGCAGCATGTCAACGACGAATTTCGCGGCAAAGCAGGGGCGTACACGGCGGCGATGCGCGGCATCCAGAATTGCGTGGCCGTCGGGCAGCGCGTCGGACTGCGATTCACGATCAACAAGGCGAATGTCGATCATCTTGACGAGATTTTTGACTTCATAGAGCAGGAGCATATCGACCGCGCCTGTTTTTACCATCTCGTCTACGCGGGACGCGGCGAGGCGATGGCGGACGAGGACGTGACGCCGGAGGAGTCGCGCCGGGCGATGGACACGATCATACGGCGCACGCGGGACTATGAAGCGCGGGGCCTCGAAAAAGAGATCCTGACCGTGGACAATCACTGCGACGGCGTCTATCTGTATCTGACCGCGAAGCGTGACGGCGACGAGGAACTGGCGGCACGGATTTGGGAATTGATTTCGATGAACGGCGGCAACCGTTCCGGCATCGCCTTCGGCGAGGTGGACCCGGAAGGGAATGTGCATCCCGACCAGTTCACGCGGCACTACACGTTCGGCAACGTGCGGGAGCGTTCCTTCGGTGAGATTTGGATGGACGAATCGAACCCGATTCTCGCCGGACTGAAGGACAGAAAGCCGCTTTTGAAAGGCCGCTGCGCAAAGTGCCGTTTCCTTGCTCAGTGCAACGGTAATTTCCGCACGCGGGCTGAGGCGCGGACCGGCGACTATTGGGCTTCCGACCCGGCCTGCTATCTGACGGACGAGGAGATCGGGCTATGATCGTTTCCTGGAATACGACGAACGCCTGCAATATGTATTGCGAGCACTGTTACCGCGACGCGGGCTGCAAGGCCGAGGACGAGCTTTCCACCGACGAGGCGAAAAAAATGCTCGCGGAGATCGCGCGGGCAGGCTTCAAGATCATGATTTTTTCCGGCGGCGAGCCGCTTTTGCGCCCCGATATTATCGAATTGGTTCGTCATGCATCGGGACTTGAACTTCGCCCCGTCTTCGGAACCAACGGCACGTTGATCACCGAGGAAAAAGCTCGCGCACTGAAAGAGGCGGGCGCGATGGGCATGGGGATTTCCCTCGACTCCCTCGACGCGAAAAAGCACGACGAATTTCGCTCGTTTCCGGGCGCGTGGGAGGGCGCGGTGCGCGGCATGGAAAATTGCCGGAAAGCGGGCCTGCCTTTCCAGGTGCATACGACAGTCATGGACTGGAATGCGCCGGAGCTTGAGGCGATGACTGATTTCGCGGTGAAAAAAGGCGCAGTCGCGCATCATTTCTTTTTTCTTGTGCCGACGGGCCGGGCGGTCAGCATCGAAAAAAAATCGCTGGACGCCAAATCCTATGAAGCGGTCCTGACGCGGATCATGGAAAAACAGAAGACCGTGGATATCGAGTTGAAACCGACCTGCGCGCCGCAATTCATGAGGATTGCGAAGGAAATGAGCGTGGAAACGCGATTCCGGCGCGGCTGCCTCGCGGGACTCGCTTACTGCATCGTCAGCCCTCGCGGCAAGGTACAGCCCTGCGCCTATCTGAATATCGAGGCGGGCGACGTGCGGGAAACGCCCTTTGACGAGATTTGGAAAAACGCCGGGATTTTCCGCGAGCTTCGGACGCTCGACTACAAGGGCGGCTGCGGCGTTTGCAAATACAAGGGCGTATGCGGCGGCTGCCGCGCGAGGGCGGCGTACTACGCGGACGGCGACTACATGGCGGAGGAACCGCTGTGCCTTTATCATGGAGGGAAAGAATGAACGACAAAATCAAGCTGATTTTTTGCGACATGGACGGCACGCTGCTGGACGAAAACAGCAACCTGCCGCCGGATTTTGACGAGGTCGTCGGCGAGGTCATCCGGCGCGGCGCGATCTTCGCCCCGGCCAGCGGGCGGCAATACACGGCGCTGACACTGCAAATGGAAAAATTTGCCGACGAATTCATTTTCATCTCGGAAAACGGGACCTTCGCGGCGAGGCACGACAAAGAGCTTTTCGCCAGCGTCATGGACACGTCGGAGGTCTTGCGGATATTAAAGGAAGGAAGCCGAATCCCCGGCGCCTATCCGGTGCTCTGCGGCAAGCGGATCGCCTATGTCAATGAAGCTTTCCGCCCATACCTGCGCGAAATGCAGAAATATTTCACGCAGAACAAGATCGTCCCTGACCTCGAAGCGACGGCGGCCACGGAACCGCTGATCAAGATCGCCTATTGCGACGCGGAGCAGGGCGACGCTGAGCGCACGATCTACCCGGGGCTGAAAAAACTGCACGGTCCGGTTCACGTGGCGCTTTCCAGCAATTATTGGGTGGACATCATGAACCCCGGCATGAACAAAGGCTTCGCAGTGAAAAAGCTGCAGGAATTGTTGGGGATTCCGCCGGAAAACTGCGCGGCCTTCGGCGATTATCTGAACGACCTCGAAATGCTGAAGGCGGTCAAGTACAGCTTCGCGATGGAAAACGCGCACCCGGCGCTTTTTGAGGCGGCGAATTACCGCGCGCCGGCAAACACGGCTCACGGCGTGACGAAAAAACTCCGGGAGCTTTTGGATGCGGACAGGATATAGGAGGTTGGGGCATGAAAATCGACTACCATATGCATTTTGAGCGTGGCTCCTACGATTTCGACTGGGTGCAGGGCTTTTTCGACGCGGCGGCGCGGCGCGGGCTGGACGAGATCGGCATTTCCGAGCACAGCCACGGCTTCACGGACTTCGAGCATTTCTATTACGACGATTTGATTCTCGACGATTCGTTCATCGGCGACTTCCAGAAAAAATGGCTGAAGAAAAACAAATTCAAATGCCCGCTGGACGACTATTTCACGTTCATGGACGAGCTGAAAAAACGGGGCAAGCCCGTCAAGACCGGAATCGAGGTCTGTAATTTCCAGGACCAGAAAGCCGTCGGCGAGCTTCTCGACCGTTACCCGTTCGATTATCGAATCGGGTCCGTACATTTCCTGCGCGGCTGGGCCTATGATTCGGCGGAAATCAAAGCGGAGTGGGAAGAGCGACCGCTCCGGACGATTTACGAGGAGTACGCGGAAGAGGTCGAGCACCTCTGCGCGGGCGGTCATTACGACGTACTGGGGCATCCGTTCAACATCCGCCTGTTCAAGTACATCCCGACCTTTGATGTTACGCCTTATCTGGAGCGCGTCGCAAAGGCGATGAAAAAAGCGGACATGGTTGTCGATATCAATACGGGGACGCGCTACCGTTACCCGATTGAGGAGATTTCCCCCTATCCCGACTTCATGGAAATCGCGGCGGACTTTGGGCTGCCGATTATCACGACGTCGGACGCCCACGAGCCGGAAGACTGCGGCGCGTATGTCGACGAGGCAATCGAATACGCAAAGAAGTTCGGCTATACGCAGTCGGTACGTTTCCAAGGACGTGACCGGAGTTTCGTGCCGCTGGGGTAATCATGTATACAATCTGTTTCGTGCAACAGAAATGTTAATTTGATAGACTTTAGTTTGCTTTTTTTGTATAATGAAAGTTGCTTGCGGAGAACGCAG
>CAMVIO010000265.1 GCA_947167555.1 uncultured Selenomonadales bacterium | reverse complement strand
TATCGGGGAGATTGATTATGCAGCAAGGAGATACGATCAGCGCCATCGTGACGCCTCCGGGAGAGGGCGGCGTCGGAATCGTCCGTTTGAGCGGAGAAGAAGCGTTCGCGATTGCCGACGCGATGTTCCGCGCGAAAAGCGGGAAAAAAATAGAAGACCTTCGTTCTTCGTCCGTTTCCTACGGTTATATATTGGATGAAAAAGGGAAGACTCTCGACGAGGCATTGATGCTTGTAATGAAGACGCCAAACTCCTATACGAAGGAAGACGTCGTGGAGCTGCAATGCCACGGCGGGGCGGTAGTGCTCCGTGCCGTGCTGGAAAGAACATTTTCCCTGGGCGCCCGTCCGGCCCAGCGCGGGGAATTCACGAAGCGCGCCTTCCTGAACGGACGGATCGATCTTTCGGAAGCGCAGGCCGTAATGGAAATCGTCGGCGCAAAAACGAAAGCGTCGCTGAGAATGGCTTCGGGAAGATTGTCCGGAAAATTCTCGGGAAAAATCGTGGAGCTCCGTCATAAGATTCTCGATATGATCGCTCATCTGGAAGCGACCATAGATTTTCCCGAGGATGGGATTGATGAAGTCGTGCTCGATGACGTACATCTCCGCGTTGTTATTATAAAAGAAAATATTGATACGCTTTTGAAGACGGCTCATGCGGGCAAGATTTTGAGGGACGGGCTCAAGACGGCAATCATCGGGAAACCGAACGTCGGAAAGTCGAGCCTGCTGAATGCACTGCTTTTGGAAGAACGCGCCATCGTGACCGATATTCCGGGAACGACGCGGGACAGTATCGAGGCGTTTGTCAACGTCGGCGGGATTCCGCTGGTATTGACCGATACGGCGGGAATCCGCGAAGCGAAGGACGAAGTCGAGAAAATCGGCATTGAGAGAGCGAGAGCTTGCGCCGAGGAAGCGGCGCTGGTCCTGATCGTCTTTGACGGCTCGACTCCGATGACGGCGGAGGATGAGGAGATCCTTCGGATCGCGAAGGAACGGGACGCTGTGTTCCTGGTCAATAAATCCGACCAGCCGCAAAAATACGAGGAAAGCTATGAGAAAACCATCCGCGCCAATCTGCCGGAAGCTGTCGTGCTTCAGATTTCGGCGAAAACAGGGGAAGGCATCGAGACGTTGTCCAGGCTGATCGAGAAAAAGGTTTACGGCGGCGAGCTGAAAGGCGACGAGGCGTCGTTTGTCAACGACGCGCGGGAAGCTGATATCCTGCGCCGCGCGTCGGAATATCTGGCCAACGCATTGCAGACGATAGAAAACGGCATGAGCGCCGATTTCGTTTCCATCGATCTTCGCTCGGCATGGGAAACTCTCGGCGAAATCACCGGCGAAACCGTCGGAGAAGATATCATCGACGAGATTTTCAGCAAGTTCTGTCTTGGAAAATAATGTTCTCTTTATTAAATATTACAATTACAAAACTTTATTTTCGATGATTTTGAGTAAAAAATCCATTGAAATAATAAATTTTGTATATTTATTTTTAAAAATGTAAATAATTAATTATGTTTCACAGATAATGATATTATTGATACAAAATAGATTAATATTATAAAGGAGAATGAATGTGTTTGTTGCCGGAGAATATGATGTTGTAGTGATTGGAGCGGGGCATGCCGGCGTCGAGGCGGGATTGGCGTCGGCAAGGATCGGCTGCCGGACTCTTTTGGCGACGCTTTCGATGGACAATATCGCTTTGATGCCCTGCAACCCGTCTATCGGAGGCCCTGCGAAGGGGCATCTCGTCCGCGAGGTAGACGCCCTCGGCGGAGAAATGGGGCTCAATATCGACAAGACCGCGATCCAGTCAAGGCTGTTGAACACGGGGAAAGGTCCGGCGGTTCATGCGCTTCGCGCGCAGGCAGACAAGAAGCTCTACCAATTCACGATGAAGGAAACTTGCGAGAAGCAGGAAAATCTCGATGTGAAGCAGCTTTTGATCGAGGATATACAAGTCGAGGACGGAAAAGTCTGCGGCGTGGTTGTGGAAACGGGAGAGATATACCGTTGCCGCGCGGTGATCCTGGCGACCGGGACGTATCTGCGCGGGCGAATCATCATTGGAGAGACGACTTATGACGCGGGGCCGAACGGCCAGCGCGCTGCGATGAAGCTGACTGATTCTCTGAAGCGTCTCGGCGTCCGGCTCATGCGGTTCAAGACGGGAACGCCGGCCCGTGTCGACGCCCGTTCCCTTGATTACGACGAAATGGAAATGCAGCCGGGAGACGAAGAAGCGGCGGCCTTCTCGTTCATGACCGACGAGCCGACACGGAGTGTCGCGCCTTGCTGGCTTTCCTATACG
The DNA here is from genome assembly GCA_947167555.1 of uncultured Selenomonadales bacterium. Taxonomy (GTDB): domain Bacteria; phylum Bacillota; class Negativicutes; order Selenomonadales; family Selenomonadaceae; genus RUG12372. The sequence continues at coordinate 1,288 of CAMVIO010000265.1, read as the reverse complement.
AACGAGGAAACCCATAAAGTCATCCGGGAAAACATCCACCGCGCGCCGATGGCAAACGGCGTGATCAAAGGCGTTGGGCCGCGTTATTGCCCGTCCATCGAGACGAAGATCGTGCGTTTTCCCGACAAGGAGCGTCATCAGCTCTTTATCGAGCCGGAAGGGATCCACACGCAGGAAATGTATGTGCAGGGCATGTCCACGAGCCTGCCCGTCGATGTGCAGATCGCGTTCCTGCATACGATCCCGGGGCTTCGCCATTGCCGGGTCATGCGGGCGGGCTACGCGATCGAGTATGACTGCATCGATCCGACCCAGCTCTCCCCGACGCTGGAATTGAAAAATATTCGTGGTTTTTTCTCGGCGGGCCAGTCCAACGGCACCTCCGGCTATGAGGAAGCGGCGGCGCAGGGACTCGTGGCCGGTGTCAACGCGGCAATGTATGTGACGGGCAAGGAGCCGCTGGTTCTGAAACGTTCGGAGGCGTATATCGGCGTACTGATCGACGACCTCGTCACGAAGGGAACGGCGGAGCCGTATCGTATGATGACCTCCCGGGCCGAGTATCGTCTGATCCTCCGTCAGGACAACGCCGACCTCCGCCTCACAGAATATGGCCGCCGCGTCGGTCTCGTCACTGATGATCGGTACAATCGTTATCAAAAGAAAAAGAATGAAATTGAAACAACAATAAATAAATTACAGGAAACAATCTTGACGCCGTCGCATGAAATCAACGAGAAATTATCGACGAACGGGCTGGGAGAAATCAAGACGGTCACTTCCCTGTTCGATCTTTTGCGTCGCCCGGAAGCCGATTACAAAAAAGTCCGCGCTCTTTTCGATTTGCCGGAGATTTCCGAGGAAGCGGCGAAGCAGGTCGATATCACGGTCACCTATGAAGGATATATCCGCCGCCAGCAGGATCAGATCGCGCGGATGGAAAAGCTGGAGTCGAAGCTGCTGCCGCCGGATATGGACTATGCGGCGGTGCCGAGCCTGCGGGAAGAAGCAAGGGAAAAACTGGCAGCCCTCCGTCCGCGCTCCGTCGGTCAGGCGGGAAGAATCTCGGGCGTTTCCCCCGCCGACGTTTCCGTGCTTTTGGTATGGCTCGAAAAAGAACGAAGGAGCAAAACGGAATCATAATTCCAACAAAAAACTGTCCATGAAGTCATGATTCATGGACAGTTTTTTGTTGGAATTACGGCGATTGTTCAAGAATAATGTTTCACGTGGAACATTTGGAAATCGTTGCCGATTGTTTCACGTGACACAATAGAACAAGTGGTTC
>CAMVIO010000264.1 GCA_947167555.1 uncultured Selenomonadales bacterium | reverse complement strand
TGACGTCGGAATACATCATCACGGTCAGTCTTGAAGAAACCCCCGTGCTTGCCGATTTCAACGAAAGCACGGCAAAGCTATTCCGCACATACAAAAAAACGAGGTTTTTGTTCCAAATCCTATATAAGTCTGCGACCTTCTATCTACGTTATCTGCGTCAAATCAGCAAGCTCTCAGATGAAATTGAGCTGACATTGCGCGACGCAATGCGAAATGAAGATATTTTGAAGCTCTTGGAACTGCAAAAAGGTCTTACCTATTTCAATGCAGCTCTTCGATCGGACGGCGCTGTGTTAGACAAACTGCTCCGTCTGCGTTCCAATCATACTCTTGAACCTATGTTCAAAATGTATGAAGAAGACGAGGATCTTTTGGAAGATGTCATCATCGAGAATAAGCAGGCTCGGGAAATGGTTGAGATGTACAGCCAAATTCTTTCCCGTCTTGCAGACACGTTTTCTTCCATCATCTCTAATGACCAGAACCGTGTGATGAAATTTCTTGCGGCTATGACCATCATTCTTGCAATTCCAACGTTAATATCGAGTTTTTTTGGTATGAACGTCCCTGTTCCGTTTGCTGAGCAGGGAACAGCATTTGCATTTCTAGCTCTAATGTCTGGAGCCATCGCTTCTGCTTCAGCCTATGTGCTGTGGCGGCACAATATGTTCTAAATAATTTTAGCATTAAGGAGCTTCCTTCATGAGCGTCTTGCAAACCTCTCAACTCAAATCAGGTTGCATTTTTGGCGACCTCACTACAGATGAATATGTTTATATGCCTGCCAGCGAACTCGGCTTAGAGAATCCTATCTGTGTATATGAAACAGGAGCTATCCGTGACGATGTAACGCTTGATGAAGCTCTCCGTCTGATTCGTATTCGAAGTCTTCGTCTGACAAGCCACCCTCGTCTCGGCGAAAACTCCTGCTGATTTCATCAAAAAAGGTTGTTCTCCAAAAGTTTTAAAAGATTTTTGGGAACAACCTTTTTTGATGACAAATGATATTTCTGGGAACCTCTTCTCATGGTTGTCTTTTCACTGCTTTTAATATACAATGAATCAATATGAAGCTGCATCTTTCGGCGAAATGGAGGCTTACATTGTGCGAAGGCCGGATGGACGCGGGGCGACAGAACTTCGTCCCGTGCGAATAACGAAATATGTTCAGCAAGGGCCGCAAGGCTCGGTATTAATCGAGATGGGTCGCACCAAAGTATTATGCGCAGCAACTGTTGAAGACCATGTACCGCCCTTTTTGCGAGGAACAGGAACAGGATGGCTACATGCAGAATACTCTTTGCTCCCCAGCGCAACCTCGACGCGGACGCCACGGGAAGCAGCACGTGGCAAGCAAAACGGACGCACGCAGGAAATCCAACGTTTGATTGGAAGATCCCTTCGCGCAATAACGGATACTACCTCTCTTGGCGAGCGAAGCGTAATCCTTGACTGTGACGTAATCCAAGCGGACGGCGGTACAAGAACAGCATCAGTCACAGGAAGTTTTATCTCGTTGGTACTCGCCTGTGAAACTTTTTACAAACCTGGACGACCGTTCCCAGTAAAAGATTTTCTTGCAGCAGTGTCCGTCGGCCTTTCCGATACTGGAGAACCAATCCTCGATCTTTGTTATGAAGAAGATTCCCATGCAGCCGTGGACATGAACGTGGTCATGACCGGCACAGGGCATTTTGTCGAGGTGCAGGGCACCGGTGAAGGCCGTCCGTTTACACATTCCGAACACGCCGCAATGCTTTCGCTAGCGGAATCCGGAATCGACAAATTGATTGCCTATCAGAAAGACGTGCTTGGAAATTTTCTCGGCTGGCGCGTGGGGCGAGTCGAATGAGCAAAAAAAAACTGACTAATATGAGCGAGGTCATCGCCGCCTATCAGGAAGCATTAGCGGATTGGCGCGCAGGAAATCTCAACAAAGCGCGAAGCAAAACCGAACATATCCGAAAATATGTCACGAATTTCCCTAAGCTTTCGCTTTTAGAAGCCTTCATCGCTCGCGACAAAAAAGAATACATTACAGAACTCAATATCCTGCGGCGCTGCCTGAATGAGGAAAATCAAACAGAAAACCATAACGCAGGTCTGTCCGCCGAAGCTTGGAGCATGATTGGCTCGGCCTATCATGAATTGGGGAATACTATGGAATCCATCGACGCCTTTTCCCGCGCCGTTGAGATTGAACCAGAGCTTACACAACGCCGTGTTGAAGCGAGCAACCTGATTTTTGCCGCCAACAGCGCGGACAATTATTCTTCGGAAGATTTTCGTAATCTGTATCGCCGTTATGAAGCATTGCTCTCGCCTATTGTTCCTTTTCCGCGAAGGAAGTTTTCCCATCAGCGGCTCCGAGTCGGTTACCTTTCGGCAGATTTTTGCGGGCATCCTGTCGGCAAATTGATCCTGCCACTGCTTGAACGCCACGACAAAAAACGCTTTGAAACTTTTTGCTATAATGCTGGGGATAAAGTAGACAACGTTACGGAAAAACTGCGCACAGCGTCGAGCCATTGGCGCAATATTACATCCGTATCCGATGAAGAAGCGGCCCGCTTGATATATGCCGACGAAATCGATATTCTCGTTGAACTCGGCATCCATACAAAAGGAAATCGTCTGCCTGTGCTCGCGTATCGTCCCGCAACAGTGCAAATCTGCGGAATTGGCGACGTGCGGAGTAGCGGCCTTTCCTGTGTCGATTATTTTTTGTCGGACATCTGGTGCGCAGGCGACAAGGCCTCGACACGCGAAGATTTTTCCGAGCACGTGATTCGTTTGCCTCATACGCATTTCTGCTACATCCCACCCGCAAATCTACCGACGCCCACGCCGCCACCATGCCTCAAACAAGGCTTTGTGACCTTCGGTTGCTTTAACAACGCCTCCAAAATTACAGACGAAATGCTGTCCGCTTGGAAGAAGCTTCTGGACCGAGTACCGAAAAGTCGTTTGCTTCTGAAACATAAATTGTACGGCAGCGAGGAAGGCCGACGGTTCATGCAGGAAAGAATGTCGCGGCTTGAATTTGATCTCTCGCGCGTCGAGCTGCGCGGTTTTTCGCAAGGCCATATTTTCGAGTATGCCGATATGGACGTTGCCCTGGACACTTATCCTTATACGGGCGGCATGACGACCTTCGAAGCAATTTCAATGGGCGTTCCAGTCGTCACGCATTACGGTACGCGGCACGGCACACGCTTCGGATACAGCATCCTGCAAAATCTCGGTCTCAGCGAACTCGCCGCACTGTCCATTGAACGATATATTGAAACTGCAGCGGCATTAGCGGCAGACAAGGAGTTGTTATCCATGCTTCGCAAAAAGCTTCGCAACATCCTCTCCGCCTCACCGCTGGCAAATGCAGCGCAATATGCTTCCGACGTCGAAACGGCATACGAAACCGTATGGAATGAATCTTGCAAGAAGGATTGATGCACATTGACGACCATCGTAATCGCGACAAAAAACCAAGGAAAAATCAGGGAAATGACGCAGGCTTTTGAAGAGCTTCCTGTAAAACTCGTGCCTCTCTCGGACTTCGGACAGCTTTCGGACGCAATTGAAGATGGAAAATCGTTCGAAGAAAACGCAAAAATCAA
>CAMVIO010000263.1 GCA_947167555.1 uncultured Selenomonadales bacterium | reverse complement strand
TCCGCGTCCCCGTGAATGAAAAGCGTCGGCAGCACAGGCAGCCGCTTGACGGGCGCGGCATCGGAAAGCCACGCCCCGGCTTTGATCAGGCACACTGCGTCCACGCAGCGCATGATGGGAAATTCGGGCAGGCCGAAGAGCTTTTGAAGCTGCATGGAAAACATGGTATAGGCGCTGGTATAGCCGCAGTCCTCCACCAGCGCCGCCACCTGCGGCGGCGCGTCGCTTCGGCTCGCCGCCATCATCGCCGTGGCCGCGCCCATGGAAATGCCGTGGAGCGCGATGCGCGCCTCCTTGTCCCGCGCCGCGATTTGCCGCGCCCAAGCCGCCACGTCTTCGCTTTCCTTCACGCCCATGGTCAGATATTCGCCGTCGCTCTCTCCCGCCGCGCGCATATCCGGCGTCAGCACCTCATAGCCCCGCTTCAGATATTCCGCCGCCACGTCCCAGACAAACCGCTGGTCGCGCCCGTAGCCGTGAACGAGAATCACCCAGCGATGGGACGGCGACGCGGGCGAGAAATGCGTCCCCCGCAGCGTCAGCCCGTCCGCCGACGCCATCGACCAATCCTCGCTCATCGCCTCCGGCTTTTGCGGCGCCACCGTCGAAGGGTCATGAATGGCGGTGCAGGCGGCGGGAATGGCCTTGGGATTGGCGTCGTTCCCCCGCCGGATCGCGTAGCCGACGAAATAATTCCCGATGAGATAGCCGAAAGCGACCAACAAGATCAATACCAACAGTGCGGCTCGTTTTTTCATTTGCAACACCTTCCATTCTTCATCCATTTTACTTTACACGATTTCCGCCAACTTGGCCAATGACCGCAATTGATATTCATCTAATTTTCATGTTATGTTCGATTGTTTCACGTGAAACATTTTTTCTCCTTTTCGAGAAAATTTCTGTGTTGATTCACACCGCGAAATCTTTTCGCACCCTATACATACATTGCAGCAGTTTCACGAAATCCAGCACTTCCTTCCGCCGCTCCTGCTTGTGGGTGCACAGCACGCAAGGCACCGTTTCCTCGCAGTCGAAAGGCGTCCAAGCGAATTCGCCGCTTTGGTCGTTCAGGAAGCCGGGGGCGAGGCAGATTCCCTTCTTCGCGGCCACGTTGGTCAGCGTCGTGTCGTGGTTCGCGCTGTTGAAATACGAAACGCCCGCCTTTTCGATCACGCGCTGCTGGACGCGGCGGAGCTGCGGAGGCGAACCGCCGCCCACCATCAGCGTGCGGCCTTTGAGATCCTCGACGCGGACGAGCGTTTTTTGCGCCAGCGGGTCGTTTGTTTCCGAAATCAAGTAGATATGGCTCTCAAAGAGCGGGTGCAGCACGAAATCGGGAATGTGCCGGACGTCGTGCTCCATCGCGAACAGGATGTCTTCCTCGCCCTTCAGGAACGTGGCGGCCTCGGCCAGCGGGAGGAAATGCGGCGTCACCGAGACCGCCTCGTTTTCTTTTTCAAAGGCCTCGATGGCCTGCGGCAAAAAATAAATCGCCGAACGCATGGGAAGCCCCACGGAAATATCGGCGCGGTAGCGGGCGCTGAAATTCTGCCCCTGCTCCGTCGCCCGCTTCAGCTCGTCGCGGATATTGCGGAGCGTCGTGCAAAACTGCGCCCCCGCCGGCGTCAGCATCGCCCCGCGCCCCGAACGGTTAAAGAGAGGGAAACCGATCTCGTCCTCGACGGCTTTGATTTGGTAAGTCAGCGTCGGCTGGGAGATGAAAAGATTTTCCGCCGCGCGGTTAAAATTCCGTGTCTGCGCCAGTTCCAGCACATAGTCCAGTTGCTTCGTGTTCATAGCGTCCTCGTTTAATCAAATAATTCTATCGGTTATCAATTATATATATTGGATATTTTGATTATAAGCAATTATAATCGGATTGTAAACAAAAAACGCACACGGCACAACACGAAGGGAGCGAAATTTTATGCAGTATGTAAAATTCGGCAACACGGGGATGGACGTTTCGAGGATTTGCCTCGGCATGATGAGCTTCGGGAAACCCGGCAAGGAGAACGGCGTGTTCCCGTGGGCGCGGGACTATGAGGACGGCAAGGAGATTTTCAAGAAGGCCATCGACCTCGGCATCAATTATTTCGACACGGCGAATGTCTACCAGATGGGAACCAGCGAGGAAATCACGGGCCGCTATATCAAGGACTTCGGCCTCTCCCGTGACGAGATCGTGGTGGCGACGAAGGTGAATTTCGAGATGCGTCCCGGCCGTCCCAACGGCGGCGGCACGTCCCGCAAGAACGTGATGGCGGAAATCGACCACAGCCTTGAGCGCCTCGGGCTTGACTATGTGGACGTGTACCAAATCCACCGCCTTGACCCGAACACGCCGATGGAGGAAACGATGGAGGCATTGCACGACGTGGTGAAGAGCGGCAAAGCGCGCTACATCGGCGCGTCCACGATTTTCGCTTGGCAGCTCGAACGGTTGCAGAACATCGCGGAGCAGCACAACTGGACGAAATTCGTCTCCCTCCAGCCGCAATACAATTTGATTTACCGCGAGGAGGAGCGGGAAATCCTGCCGCTCTGCGCCGACCGGAAAATGGCGGTAGTCCCGTGGAGCCCGCTGGCGGGCGGACGCTGCGCGCACCCGTGGGGCACGGTGACGGCGCGGAACAAAATCGACGACGTGTCGCCGATGGTCTGGGACGCGACAAACGACGTGGACAAGGTGGTCGTGGACAATCTCGAAAAGGTGGCGAAGGAACACGGGCGCACCATGGCGCAGGAGTCGCTGGCATGGATGCTGTCGAAGCCGTACATCACAGCGCCGATTGTCGGCACGACGGACGTGAAGCACATCGAGGAAGCCGTCGCCGCGCTCGACATCAAGCTCGACGAGGACGAAATCAAAGCGCTGGAAGCGCCCTATGTGCCGCATATCAAGACCGGGGCGTTTTAAGGGAAGGAGAACACCGACATGGAAAAAGACGTATTCCAAATGCTGAAGGACGGCGACCCCGTCGATATGACGCAGCCCTATTACCGCGCGGCCATCGAGCACCTGAACTTCGGCACGCAAATGAGCCACAAGATCAACCACGCATTCCCCACGATGGAAAACCTGCGCCCGCTCTATGAGGAAATGTTTGCAGGGCGCATCCCGAAAACGGTCAATATCATGACGCCGATCCAGATTGATTTTCCGAGGCAGGTCACCTTTGGCGAGAACGTATTCATCAACCACAGCCTGACGTTGATGGCGGCGGGCGGCGTCACTATCGACGAGGGTTGCGAGATCGGCCCGCAGGTCACGATTGTCACCACGAACCATGATTTTGACGATCACGTCGTCTTGAAATGCAAGGGCGTCCATCTTTGCAAGGACGTTTGGATCGGGGCACGGGCGTTGATCCTGCCCGGCGTGACCGTCGGGGAAAATTCCATCATCGCGGGCGGCGCGGTGGTCACGAAAGACGTGCCGCCGAATACGGTGGTGGGCGGCAATCCGGCGCGGGTGCTGAAAGAACTGCCGCCGCCGAAACCGGGGCAGAGCAAAAAAACGCTTTGGGAAGCGGCGTCGAAACTTTGAAGAATAAAATTTTTGAAAAAGACCCATTGATTGACAAAATGAGCGTTTGCGGAGAAAATAAAGGAA
>CAMVIO010000262.1 GCA_947167555.1 uncultured Selenomonadales bacterium | reverse complement strand
TGTTTTTTTCGTCTCTGGATTTGACGCCGCGTGAACAGAAAATCGCGGCGCAGATATTGAAGGAGATTCACGCGCGTCTCGGATTCCTCGTTCACGTCGGGCTCAATTACCTGACGCTATCGCGAGCGGCGGGCACGCTTTCCGGCGGCGAGGCGCAGCGTATCCGTCTCGCGACGCAGATCGGCTCCGGACTCGTCGGTGTGCTGTATATCCTCGATGAGCCGAGCATCGGGCTTCACCAGCGGGACAACGACCGGCTGCTGGACGCTCTGAAACGGCTTCGAGACCTCGGCAATACGCTGATCGTCGTCGAGCACGACGAGGACACGATGTACGCGGCGGACCAGATCATCGACATCGGCCCCGGCGCGGGCGAGCATGGCGGCGAGATTGTCGCGCAGGGGACGGCGGAGGAGGTCAAGAAAGCGGCGGCCTCGGTGACTGGGCAATTCTTGAGCCGGAAACGGTTCATTCCCGTGCCGAAACATCGCCGCGAGGGCAACGGAAATTTCATCGAGATTGTCGGCGCGGCGGAAAACAACTTGAAAAATCTCACGGTGCGCTTTCCTCTCGGCAAGTTCATCCTCGTGACGGGCGTTTCCGGCTCGGGCAAGAGCACGTTGGTCAACGAGATCCTGTACAAGGGTATCGCCGCGCGGCTTTACCGGGCCAAGGGCAAGCCTGGGCGGCACAAGGTCATTCACGGGCTCGAAAATATCGACAAGATCATAAACATCGACCAGTCGCCGATCGGGCGCACGCCGCGTTCGAATCCCGCGACATATACGGGCGTGTTCGACGCAATCCGCCAGCTTTTCAGCGGGACGCCCGAGGCGAAGATGCGCGGCTACAAGGCGGGGCGGTTCAGCTTCAACGTGAAGGGCGGGCGCTGCGAGGCGTGCCGGGGCGACGGCATCATCAAGATCGAGATGCATTTCCTGCCGGACGTCTACGTTCCCTGCGAGGTCTGCAAAGGCGCGCGGTACAACCGCGAGACGCTGGAGGTCACTTATAAGGGAAAGACGATTTCCGACGTGCTGAACATGACCATCGACGAGGCGGTGGAATTCTTCGCCAACGTGCCGAGCATTGCCAGAAAAATGCAGGTGATCCAGGACGTGGGGCTTGGCTATGTGCGGCTTGGGCAGCCCGCCACGACGCTCTCGGGCGGCGAGGCGCAGCGCGTGAAGCTGGCGACGGAGCTTTCCCGACGCTCCACGGGCAGGACGCTTTACATCCTGGATGAGCCGACTACGGGCCTGCACACGGCAGACATCGAGAAACTGCTCGTGATCCTGCAAAGATTGGTGGATGGCGGTGACACGGTCATCGTCATCGAGCACAATCTCGACGTGATCAAGTCGGCGGACTGGATCATCGACCTCGGCCCGGAAGGCGGCGACAAAGGCGGCACCATTGTCGCAGAGGGCACGCCGGAGGCAATCGTTAAGGCGAAAAAATCGTACACGGGGAAATATTTGAAGCCGATGCTGAAGGAAAGACATTGATTTTTCGTTCGGGCATGGGAATCAAAGAGCGGCATATCGGAGGATACTTCATGAAAAACCATATCGTTGCTATTACGATGATAAAAAATGAGGCAGATATAATTGAGAGCTTTGTACGTCATACGTTGCTTTTCGCGGATGCCTTGGTTATTGCCGATCATCGAAGCACGGATGGAACAATGCATATTCTGGAAGAATTGATGAAAGAGGGGCTTGCTCTCCGATTGCAGAATCTGACGGAAGAAGGTCATGCTCAATCAAAAACAATGACGCGGTTGATGTATGTCGCAATCGAGGAAGAAAAAGCAGACATCGTAGTCGCTTTGGATGCGGATGAATTCTTGTTATCGGAAGGCGCGGGAAACGACGAAACAAGGAATGTGCTTCAATCGCTTAATCCGAGCCAAGTATACCATGTGCCTTGGGTAGATTATGCTCCCCTGGACATGACATCGGAGGTGATACGTTTATATTGTCCCGTCCCTGTTGCAGGGCAAAGGAGCCGGATAAACTCTCAAAAGTCATTGTTGGAAAGGATGCCGCATTGCGTTGGCGTTTGGAGATTGTGCAGGGGAATCATTATGCGATGCCTCATGAAGAGCAAGGGGGCGGTTTTCTGTGTTCTTTTAAGCATCAACGTCTATCGCAACTTCATATTGCACATTTTCGATGGCGTAGCATGGAGCAACGTCTTTCAAAAGAAATGTGCGGCTGGCTGTCAAATGCAGCTCAATTTTCAACGAATTCATTTTATGCGAGGAATTGGAAATGCACATTCAAGGATTTTCTTGATGGGAAAATGCCTGAAAAGAATTCCTTTTCAATCGTCGATGCGATTCCGGCCAATTTAGGTGCGTATCGTGAAGAATGTGTGCTTCGTTATACAGATGGTTGTGTAGATCCTGAGACAAATGTTTTGAGGATGGCGGAACTGATTGCGGATTCCTACTGTCGCCAAAAAGTTCTGGCATGTCATCGGATCGTCAGTGTATTGCTTGTTTATGATGGCAACGAAGAAGCCTTTCTAGCTTCGTTGCAAAGCATCAGGCAACAGTCATATCCTTTTTTGGAAGTTGTCGTTTTGAACATGGGGGAGCATTTGCTCGGCGAGGCACTCCGTTTATCCTTGGAAGACGATAGCGCGACTCAAGTTTTGCAAGGCGAGGTTTTCACACGGTTGCCATCGGTTGCAAAAGGGGACTATATACAATGGCTGTTGCCGGGAGATTTGTTGGAAAAGGTAAAGATTGAAGAAATGGTAGTTGTGTTGGAAACGCATCCTCATACGACAATGGCTTTTTGCACTGGCTATTCTCCTTCGGTTGCATCCCATGCATCATCATTTGTGCCTCCTCATTTTGCATTGAATGCAGATGAACAAATGGAATTCGTGATAGGGGCGGATTTGCGGCACAATCTGTTGCGGTATGGTCTCAATATTGCGTCAGGGTTGTCTGGTGCGCTTTTTAGGCGCAATTCAATGGAAGAGGCGTCTTGGTTGTCGGATTGTTTTATCGGTTCTCGTCCTATGTTGTTGACGATCTGGATGAAAACTTTGCGGGATGATGGGGTGAACGCAATATTTGCAGAACTCTGGGTTCGTTCGTATATTCCTTATTGGTCGGCAGACACGTATATTCTCTATAGGATAGAATGGTATTATATTCTTGAAAAAGCTTTGCAGCAGGGGCTGATGGGAGAAGATATTTACAAGGAAGCAATGAGGATTTTTGGGGAAACACGTCTCCGAGTTGCAAAAGCAATCGAGGCAGAAGCATCACCGGAACTATATGAAGCATATATGTCATTGGATGTATTATCCTGATGCGCCGTACAGGAGAATCTGGTATGTTGAATATAGAGGAAAAACTTGCGCTGCTCCCCGATTCGCCCGGTGTCTATATCATGAAGAATGCGCAGGGCACGCCGTAGGAAATTGTCAAGGTGAGAAAGTCGTACACGGGGAAATATTTGAAGCCGATGTTGAAAGAAAAACATGGAGAGGCCAAAATTCAAAACCGTCAGCATTTTTGTGCTGACGGTTTTTGAATTTTGAAGCGCATACATGAGAGTGCAGGAGTGCGGCATTGCTGCGCATAAGAATTGAATGCTCGGAAAG
>CAMVIO010000261.1 GCA_947167555.1 uncultured Selenomonadales bacterium | reverse complement strand
CGAAGGCGAACAAGATTTTCGCGGGCGACGCAGGTGCCACGCTCAACGGCGGCAGCGGCAACGATTCACTTTGGGGCGGCGACGGCTCCGACACCTTCGTTTACAGCGCGGGAAAAGATGTCATCTACGGTTTCGGCGACGGCGACGAACGTGATCACAAACGCGGGCACGATCACCGCAGGAAATAATGCGGCAGTCACCTCGAAAAACGGCGACTTGACTCTTGCCAATGTTACTGCCTGGAACGACGCAACCATCACAGCGGAAAAGGGCAATGTCTCTGTTGCCAGTTCTGTGACGGCGGGAAACACGCTGGACGTTGAAGCGGGAGAAAACGCGCTTATTGTCGGCGACGTGGAAGCGAAAAATATCATCGCCAACGCCGGGAACGGGAGCGTTACAGTACAGGGCGACGTGGAAACGGTCGGCGATATTTCACTGACAGCGAAAGAAAACGTGACGTTCACGGGTAAGAACGAGGCGGCGAATATCAGCATTTCCGCCGGAAAGAACGCGACGCTTTCGGGCGACAGCACGGCGGCACGCGACTTCACGGTGGAAGCGGGCGGCAATTTCATTGTGACGGCGGGCGCCGATATTGCGGCGGGTGAGGACTTTACTGCTACGGCGGCGGAATTTGGCGCAGATTTCGGAACGATTACCGCCGGGGAAAACGTAAACATCGAATCCACGGGCGCAGACCTCGCACTTCGCGACATCACGGCGACAAACGGAAATGTTACGGCGACGGCGAAAAACGGCAGCGTTTCTGTTGCCGATTCAGTGACGGCGGGCGACACGCTCGAAGTGACGGCGAAAGAAGACATAGCCATTAACGGCGCAGTGGCGGCGCAGAATGTGGACACGACAGCCGAAAGCGGAAGCATCACGGTCAGCGGCAACATGGCGACGGGCGGCAATATTGCCCTTCGAGCGAAAGAAAATATTACTGCCGAGAATCTCTCTACGGAAACGGGCGGAAGCGTCAAGGCGGTCTCCATAGAAGGCAACGTCACGATTGCAGACGTATCGGCGAAGGACAATATCGAAATCACAGCGGCAAAGGGAAACGCCACCCTTGCCAACGCGAGCAGCACGGCGGGCGGCCTTTCGGTGTCGGCGGGCGAAAACGCGATTGTCAACGGAAAGAGCGCGGCGGCGAATATCATCATTGCTGCCGGAAAGAACGCGACACTTCGCGGCGACGGCACGGCCTCCGAAGACGTCCGCCTGTCGGCGGGAAACAATGTCATCGCAATGGATGTGGCGGCGGGCAGCGACATTGCCGCCACGGCGGGGAACAACGCGACGCTGGCCTCGGCCAATTCCACGGGCGGCAGCATTGCGCTCACGGCGGGCGGTGACGCGAAACTCGCAGGGGACAGCGCGGCGGCGCACGACTTCACTGTGGAAACGGGACGGAATTTCATCGTGACGAACAACGCCGATATTGCGGCGGGCAGGGATTTCACCGCCACGGCGGCGGATTATGGATTCAGCGCCGGAACCGTCACGGCGGGACAGAATGTGTCCATTGAAGCGACGGGTGCGGATCTTGCGCTTCATAATGTCACGGCAACGAACGGCACCGTCACGGCCATCGCAGCCGGAGATATTGTGCTGGGCGGAGACGAGGGCGCGGTCACGGCAGGCAAGGACGTGGTGGCGGTTGCGAAGGAGGGCAGCGTCACCGTCCGCAAAAACGTGGAAGCGGGCGGCGCTGTTGAGGCCGACGGGGCGACGGACGTGACGCTGTACGGCACGGTCACCGCGAGGGACGTCATCGCCAACGCCGAGAATGGCAGCGTCACGGTCAGCGGCGACATGACCACAGGCGGCCGGATTTCGCTTTCGGCAAAGGGGGACGTCAAGGCGGACAGCCTCTCGGCGACGGAAGGCGGCGGCAGCATCGCGGTACGCTCCGAAACCGGGGACATTCTCCTCGCGGACGCTTCGTCTCGGGGCGATATTTCCGTCACGGCGGCGAAAGGAAACGCGGTACTGGCCTCGGCGAACAGCACGGCGGGGAATATCAGCCTTTCGGCGGCGGGAGACGCGGAGCTTGCCGGGAACAGCAGCGCGACGGGCGACTTCAACATCTTGGCGGGCGGCGATTTCGTCGTCGATTACGGCACGGCGCTGACGGCGGGCGGCGATTTCAATGCTGTGGCGTACGACTACGGCTTCAACGCCGGGAGCATCACGGCGGAAAACAACGTATCCATCGAGTCCACGGGCGCATCCTTGATTCTCCACAATGTCACGGCGAAAAGCGGCGACGTCACGGCGATTGCCGCAAACGACGTGGTGCTTGGCGGTCATGCCGGAACCGTCGAGGCGGGCGGCGATGTCATTGCCGTGGCGAAAGGCGGCAGCGTGGACGTCACCGAGCATATCGCGGCGGGCGAAACGATTGATGTCACGGCGGCGGAAAACGTCAACATCAAGAGCACGGTGCTGGAATCGGCGAAGAGCATTTCCGCCGTCGCCCAAAACGGCGACGTAGCGACGGATGGCGCGATAAACGCGCGGGGCAGCATCTCCTTGGCGGCGGGCAACCGCGTGATTTTCGACGGCGATGCGACGGCGGGCGAGGACATTTCCGTGGTCGCCGGAAAGAGCATCGAGTTCCCCGACGCCATCAGCGCGGGACGCGACGCCTCGCTCAAAATCCAAAACGGCGACATGGCGGCGAAGACGGTTGTCGCCGGGCGCGATGTGTCTTTGCAGACGGGCGGACGGACAGGTCTGGAGCATTGGGTAGAAGCCTTCTACCCGCAGAGCGGCAGCGGCGATATTTACGCGGAGTCCGTCACGGCGGGACGCGATGCCATCATCACCGCCGCCAACGGCAATATCACCCTCGGCACAGTGGAGGGAAAGAACGCCGTATCCATCTTCAACTACGCCCCCACAAGCTTCATGCGGGCGGGCACGGTAAAAACGGACGGCCTGTTCACGCTGTTCGCGTGGCAACGGGAAATCGGGCAGATGGAGGTCGACGGGTATTTCGACATTGTTCTGATGGCTAGCGGCGACAATCTCCGCAAGGCGACGGGCTGGGACAGCGCGCTCGAAGCCGAGCACCGGATGGACTGGGAATATTATCGGTTCCATCACGATCTCTTGGGGCTTTCGCGCCTCATCGACATTTACGATTACTGGAACACGATGCCGAGGAACGCGGAGGAGGACGAGCTTTTGGTGGAAGAAACCTAATCAACATACACAGCAAGGGGGCAAACAACGGTGAACAAGAAAGCGGAGCAATTCCAAGAGTATCTGAAGGAGAAGGAACTCGAAAACGTATTCACGTTGGAGGAGCGGGAGGACGAGCTGCACACGGCGCTCTTCCGCTCGCAGATCGACGTCGAGGGAAATAAACTGCCCACGGTAGTGATTTTCGACGACAGTCTCTACGGCGTGGTACGCGTGCTCGTCGCGCCGAAGGCACTGACCGAGGAAAACGCGCTGGCGGTGATGAAGCTCGCCAACGGGTACAACAAACGGTACAAAGCGCTCAAATACTATTTCGACGACGCGGGCGCGCTGCTGCTCGACGTGGCAATCCTCTCCGTCGAAGGCGAGCGCACGGGCGATATGGTCTACGCGATGTTTGACGTGATGATCCG
>CAMVIO010000260.1 GCA_947167555.1 uncultured Selenomonadales bacterium | reverse complement strand
ATTTTTCCTTCCATGCCCAGACGCGCTCCAGGAATTTCTCGCGCCCGAGATCGTACCGGGAGAGTCCTTCCTCGCGAAGCGACTCCTCCACCTTCGCCTGCGTCGCGATGCCCGCGTGATCGCAGCCCGGCATCCAGAGCGTATTGTATCCCTGCATCCTGCGCCAGCGGATAAGGATGTCCTGCAGCGCATTGTCCATCGCGTGCCCCATATGGAGCTGGCCCGTCACGTTCGGCGGCGGGATCACGATGGAAAACGGCTTCTTGTCCTTCTCCACCTCCGCGTGGAAAAGCCCGCTCGTCTCCCAAAAATCATACCATTTCTTCTCAAATAATTTCGGATCGTACACCTTCGGAATCATGTTCCCCGTCTCCGGCATCAGAAAAACCTCCTGAGGAAACAACGAACAAGTCCCGCCGCGCCTCTGCCGGGTCTTTTTCCGTCATGCCGCGTCAGAGAACCGTTCGACGTAGCGATGCTACGCCTTCACGGTCTCTTCCTTGCCTGACGAAAAAATCCCTCGACAGAGCCACGACTTGACTTATTCGTTGTTTCCTAAAAATAAAAAGCCCTTTCATCCCGAAGGACGAAAGAGCAATCTTCCGTGGTACCACCTAACTTCCCGTGCAAAAAACACGGCTCAAAACATAACGCCGTTTCCGCGTCCTCAATGAAAAGGAACAGCTCCGAAGCGACCTTCCCCGGCACGACGCAAGGTCCTCCCAGCCTTGGGACCTCTCTCTGAACCGTCGCCCGCCGCGTACTCCTCTTCCTCATTGCCGATTATCTTTTATAATGTAGCGTATTTTAGCACACCCTTTAAAAATTTGCAACCAAAGCGCAAAAACGCCGACAGACTCAAAAATCTGTCGGCATCTTTATAAAAATGTTCAGTGCAGTCCTTCGAGCGGATCGGGACCGTACTGGTTCGGACCTTCGGTGCCTTTGGCAAGGAGCAGATAAAACCCGAATATCACATTGACAAAAGGAATAAAATTACCAATAATCCACCAAGTGGGACGATCGAGGTCATGCAACCGGCGAATCGCCAGCATGAGACCAATAATACCTGCGCCAAGCCCAATCAATGTCCCCATCGTTCCAATCGCCGAATCGCTCATACCGGCCATTCCCAGGATTACGCCCAACACGAGGCAAACTACCATGACGGCAGCTCCCAGCGCCAGCGCCCTCATAATATACCGCTTACGGTTCAGGCGATTATCATAACGAAGAAACATCTCCTTGATGCCTTCGTCCGGCACATAATGTTCCCCATTGAAAGCTTGCGCGCCCATCATGCCCATGCCGTAGGCGGCATTCGGTCCGCCCTGTCCCGGCGCGTTCTGATATATCGCGGGCTTCTGAGGCTGCTCTTGCATCATCGGCGATTGCGGTGTTTGCCTCTGCATCGGCGGATTTTTCATTTCCTGCCGATCCGGCTGTGATTTTTCTTCGGCATTCACTTCCGACGGCGGCACTCCTTGTGATGATTCCTCCATTACCTTCGCCCCGCAAGACGGGCAAAATTTCCCTGCTCCATCCAACGGTGAACCGCAATTCGCACAAAACTTTGCCATTAGAACATTCCTCCTCTGAATCAGAATCGTCTTTTTTATTTTACAGTGTCTTTCAAAAAATAGCAATTATTTCCCGAAAATATGATTGCTTTTTAACATATTAAACAGAGATGCCTGCCACACTCAATCCACATAAAAAAAGAGCGTCGTTATTCCACGACGCTCCAAATTTTGACGGCTCCCACCGTCTGCAATCTCTGCTCTTCCGTTTGCCGTTCCCGCGTTTCCTTTGCGCCCTGCGCGCGCATCTCGCTGATCAGGCTGTGCTGCAGCGGAAGCTGGCGGCCGCCTTTCAGGCCCTGCCTCACTTGCTCCATGTATTCACCTCCCTCCAAAAAATTTCCGCCATTTTACCACATCTTAAAATTCTTTGCAAGGATTACGCGGGATTTTTATGGTTTCCAATACGGAATATTTTCAAAAAAAGTCTCTTCCCTTTCATCTTGTTATCCTTTATACTATAAATTATGGGAGAGATTCAATTTTATGAACGGGAGGTTATCGTATGAAAAAATTTGTTTGCAGCGTCTGCGGCTATGTTTTCGAGGGCGACGCGCCGCCGGAGCAGTGCCCGATCTGCAAGGCTCCTGCCTCGAAATTCGTCGAGCAGAGCGGGGACCTCGTCTTCGCCGACCAGCATGTCGTCGGCGTCGCGAAAGGCGCCGATGAAAAGATCATCGAAGGTCTGCGCCAAAACTTCACCGGCGAATGCTCCGAGGTCGGCATGTATCTGGCCATGAGCCGCGTCGCCGATCGCGAGGGCTATCCCGAAGTCGCCGAGGCTTTCAAGCGCTACGCGTTCGAAGAAGCCGAGCACGCGGCAAAATTCGCGGAACTTCTCGGCGAAGTGCTGACGGACAGCACGAAGAAGAACCTCGAAATGCGCGTCGACGCCGAGCACGGCGCATGCGCCGGCAAGAAAGAACTGGCGACGCTGGCGAAGCAGCTCAACCTCGACGCCATCCACGACACCGTTCACGAGATGGCAAAGGACGAAGCGCGCCACGGCTGCGGCTTCAAGGGGCTTCTGGATCGCTATTTCAAATAAGGCAAAAACTTTACGGAAACCGTCGCAAGTTCGCGGCGGTTTCTTTTTGCGTCTTTCCAAAAAGTCTTTTCTATTTTATAATAGAAAAGACTTTTACAAAATCACGATTGCGGAGACAACTATGCACCAATTTCTTTTCTATATCGGGGATTTCCCGATCCGCGCCTACGGGCTGGTCCTGAGCCTGTCCATCGTGCTGGCGACAGGCGTCGCTTATTTCCTCGCGAAGCAGGACGGGCGCTGGCACAAGCACATACCTGATATGGGCATTTACTGCGGACTGGCGGGCATCCTCGGCTCGCGGCTTTGGGACGTTTTTTTCTTTGATTGGAATTACTATCAGGACCACCTGACGGAAATCCTGAACGTCTGGCAGGGCGGCATGGCAATCCAGGGCGGCATCGTGCTTGGCGCCATTGTCGGGATTCTCTACACGAAGCGGCACGGCATCGACACATGGGCTATGGCAGACATCATCGCTCCCGCCGTGATCCTTGGGCAAGCGCTTGGGCGCTGCGCGAACCTTTTGAATGGCGACGCTTTTGGCGCGCCGACGGGCGGCGACTTCGGCATCCTCTATCCTGCCACGACCCTCGCCTATCGTACCTACGGAAACCAGCCGCTTTGGCCCGCCGAAATCTGGGAAGGCCAGCTCGACATGGCGATCTTCGCGCTACTCCTGATTTACCGTACCACTTCCCACGCAAAGGGGCAGGCATTTTCGCTGTATGTGATCCTGTATTCCGTCGCGCGTTTCTTCCTTGAGTATTTCCGCGGCGACTACACCGATCCGGTGCTTGGGCTTTTCACCTCGGCGCAGACCACCAGCGCCGTC
The DNA here is from genome assembly GCA_947167555.1 of uncultured Selenomonadales bacterium. GTDB lineage: Bacteria > Bacillota > Negativicutes > Selenomonadales > Selenomonadaceae > RUG12372. Next base: position 184 of record CAMVIO010000260.1, on the reverse strand, counting down.
GCCGTGATTCTCGGCGCCGCCGCATGGATATGGTTCGGCGTCCGCGAAAAAAACGCGAAGAAAAACGCCGACCTTCCCCAAAGGATTGACACGTCTTCGTTCCCGCGCGTATAATAATCACTAAGGAAGAAATTTGCAACGGCAAGGAGTTCTCTTATGGATAAAATCATCGCCCGCCACTTAA
>CAMVIO010000259.1 GCA_947167555.1 uncultured Selenomonadales bacterium | reverse complement strand
CTTCCTCGGTTGCACGATCCGTTTCTTCTGGATGCGAGATTTCTTCGACGGTGCGTTGCGCTTCTTTTTCCGCTTGTTCTTTTTCCTCGTTTATGTCCGTTTTCACTTGTTCTTCGTCCCGTATCTTCTCCCCGCGGATCAGCTCGTCGTCTTCACTGTCTTCGTCTTCCCAAATTTCCATTTCGTTTTTGCGCTGCTTTTCTTCCGCGATTCTTCGCTCCTCGGCAGCCCTTCTTCGAGACTCCGCTTGCGCCTGCAACCGCGCCTCATTCTCCGCTTCGCGCCACCGTTCCTTTTTCTCCCTCTGCACACGCTCGGCATATTCCTCAGCCTGATGGCGCGCCGATACGACGGGAGCCGTGCCGAAAACAGCGAGCGCCGCCAACGCCGCAGCGATTGCCTTTCCTTTCATCCGGTTCGTCCTCCCGCCGTCTTCAGTCCTTCATCTCTCCAACATTTTGCCAAAGCCCGAGAAATGCCAAGACTTTCGCCTTCCATAGCCGCAGGCGAAATTCCCTGATGCCGAAATGCGACGGCGGAATATTGATCCGAAGCAGCCGATAGGGATCGGTCTTGAACGTGTTCAATCCGGGATCGCCCGTGACTGCCGCCAGATATTCCTCTTCCTTCAGGATGGTTGGCAAATATTTGTCATACTTTCCGTTCGGATACGAAAGGACAAAAATCGTCTTGAGCCCTTTCCATTCCATTTGCAGCTTTGATTTTTGCGCCTCGTCTCTCGCTTCGTCCAGCGTCATCTCCGTCAACGGCAAATGGTTCGCCGTATGGCTTCCAAGCTCGACGCCTCGTTTTTCCATATCGCGGAGCTGATCCCAAGTCAGATAGCCCGGCAGTCCGATGTCATTCGTTACCATGAACACCGTGGCTTTCATGCCCCGCTTTTCGAGAATCGGAAGCGCTTCCGTATAGTTGTCGCTGTACCCATCGTCAAAGGTCACGACCACCGGCTTTTCGGGAAGCGCCTGCTTGCCCTTTTTTGCCCGCAGGAAATCCAGCACGGAAATCGCCGTGTAGCCGTCCTCTTTCAGTGCGTCCATCTGCGCGGCAAATTCTGTCGGCGACACGGTATAATCGTCTTTCGTGCGGTCATTGACCTTGTGATATTCCAAAATCAGCATGCCCTGCGGCGGATACATTTCCACCATCGCCGCAAGTGCGCCTCCCAGCATCACGACGAGAAAAAGAAATGTCAGCAACAGCCGGAAAAGCCATCCTCCTCCGCCCCCGCTTTCGTGAATCTCCGATTTCCCATATCCTGCCACATATATTTTGCCCAAAGCCAAAAGGCCTCCCTTCGTTCAAATCAAAATCAGGCTTCGCGAAATCAGCTTATCCCCTTGCCCGCTTTTCCTGATTTTCATCGGCAAGCTCCATCAAGCGCCGCAAACGGTGATTGACGCCGGATCGTCCGATTCCAAGCTCCGCGCCAAGCTCTGCAAGCGACGCCTCAGGATGCGCAAGACGCGCCTCCGCTGTTGCCCTCAGTCCCGGCGACAGCCCCGCAAGGCCTCCTGACGCCGCGAAAGAACGAATAGCCGTCACCTGACGCGCCGCCGCTTTTGCCGTTTTATTGAGGTTTGCCGTCTCACAATTCACGAGACGGTTGACCTGATTCCTGACTTCCTTGACATTCCGCGCCGCCTCAAAAGCCGTCGCCGACTCCTCGGCGCCCGCCATCGCGAGAAAATCAAGGATGGCGTCTCCTTCCTTCAAATAAACGACATAATCTTCCTTGCGCCCTGTGAGTCCCGCCGCAAAACCGAGCCGCCGCAAAAGAGTCTGCAATAATTCCGCAAACTGGTAATTCGTCGTCACATATTCCAAATGACAGGAAGCCTCGGGCCGGTTGACGCTCCCCCCTGCGAGGAAAGCACCGCGAAGGTACGAGACCCGGCAGCATTTCCGACGAAAAAGCCCATTTTTCCCGTCGGACGAAATCGCGCCGGGCAAAAGCCCCATCTTTGAAAGCAGCGCTCGCACGGTCTCCCCCGGCAAAACGCGAATGGCGTATGTATTTGTCTTGCTGAGGCGGCGCGACCGCCGCACCATGATTTCTGTCCGCACCGCGCCCGCTTGTTTCAAAAGCACCAAGGTCCTCCTTGCCACGGCCGCGTGCTCTGTCACAAAAGAAATCCCTAACGCATGGTTCGCGCCTAACGTCAGCGAAGCCCCCATGCGCATGAGCCCCGCCAACTCCGCCCTTTCACAGCAATCCTTGGATAGCGGCAAACGCGCCAACTCATTTTTTACATCCCCTGAAAAAGAAGGCATCTTTCTCCCCCGTTTCCAGACCAAATATTTTTGAATTATGACGTCAGCCCATACACCATTTTCATGACCGCTTCCCGAAGTTTCACAGGATCGTGATGCCCGGCGTCCGAACTGCTCATGATATCTGCCTGCACAAAACCGACACCGAGACGATTCAGCGCGCTGCGGTCTACCTCAACCGGATATGATCCCTTCGATGCATAACTTTCCCGCATAGCGTCCGAAATCGGCCCGGAATGAACGAGCACATAATCTATGACGCCTTTGCCCGCATGCTCCAAAATCGCCTTGACATGCATCGAAGCCGTATAGCCGTCCGTTTCCCCCGGCTGCGTCATCACATTGCAAATATAGATTTTCACCGCACGACTGCGGCGCAATGTTTCCGCCATACCATTTACGAGAAGATTTGGCAGTATGCTCGTATAGAGACTTCCCGGGCCCAAGATTACCGCGTCCGCCGTCCGGATTGCTTCCAGCGCCGCCCCGACCGCTTCGGCACGTTCAGGAAAAAGCCGCACGCGCCGGATACGTTTCCTCGCCTCAGGGATATGGGACTCGCCCTCGACCACCGTCCCATCCTCCATTACCGCATCCAACCGCACGTGCTCCTTGCTCGCCGGCAGTACACGGCCTTTGACTGCAAGGACTTTCGACGCCTCGACAAGCGCCGTTTCCATATCCCCGGTGACTTCGTTCATCGCCGCGATAAAAAGGTTCCCGAAGCTGTGCCCGGCCAACGCGCTTTCGCCGCCGAAGCGGTACTGGAACAGCTTTTCCATCAAAGGCTCGGTATCCGCCAGCGCCACGAGGCAATTCCGAAGATCGCCCGGGGGAATGATGCCCAGTTCTTCCCGAAGGCGCCCCGACGAGCCTCCGTCATCCGCCACGGTAACAATGGCCGTCACATTGCTCGTCGCTTCCTTGATACCGCGAAGCAAGACCGAAAGCCCGTGACCTCCGCCAATTACCGCGATGGACGGCCCCCGCCCCAGTTTTCGCTTTTCATAAATCAAATCCACGAGATTCCCGGAGTTTTCCGGCAGCAGGACGAGAATGACCGAGCGAATGACAAACCGCGTCGCCACAAGCATAATTGCAAGGCCAACGATTACAACAGCCGCCCCTACAAGCGCCGTCGCCGTATAGTCATACGAGCCGCGCCACATATAAACAAAGCGGAAAATCGCTTCTTCAATCTGATCCAGATATTTATAATTGAATACAAGCGCAAGCCCCAAGCTCACGAGGAAAACACCGGCCGCAAAAAGCAGCAGCCATCGTTTGAACCTCATGCCGGGGTACAGCCATTTCAGCAAATGCCAATGCACTTCGACTTAAACCTCCTGCGGCATATGCTCCCGCACGTC
>CAMVIO010000258.1 GCA_947167555.1 uncultured Selenomonadales bacterium | reverse complement strand
ACAGCCGAGCCTTCAGCTCGTCTGACGTCTCATGCACTCTCTGTAAAGATTTAAAGCTCTTAACAGAGAGTAGTATAAATCATTCTGCGCGACGCCTCTCCCTTATCGCCAACAAATCTTCCCTCGTGAAATGATACTTCTCCCCGCAAAAGTCGCAGCAGACCTCCGCCTGCCCGTCCTCCGTGAGTTGATCCAGATCCTCGTCGCGGAGCGTCGAAAGGATTTCCTTGGTGCGAGTTCGCGAGCATTGGCAGCGGAAGGCCAGCTCCGTCTCCGAAAGGACATGGACGTCCGAAAAGCCCTGCAGGATTTCGGAGACGATTTCCGACGCGGAAAGACCGTCTTTTACCATCGATGAAACGGGACGCAATGCCGCGATAGTGTTCTCCAATCGCGACAAGGTTGCCTCCGACGCGCCCGGCAACGGCTGCACGATAAACCCGCCCGCCGCTTCCGTCTCGCCGTCCCTGCCGACCAGGACACCAAGGCCGACGCCGGACGGCGTTTGCTCCGACTGAAACAGATAGCGTGTCAGATCCTCCGCAATCTCACCGGAAAAAATTTCGCAGGTTCCCGTAACCGGCTCTTTCAGCCCCGTGAATCGTGTGACGGAAAGCAGACCGCGCCCGACGCCCTGACCGACGGACAGCTTGCCGTTTGTCAGCGGAAGCTCGACCTGCGGATGAACGACATATCCGCGCGCCGCGCCGTCGGCGGAAGCGTCCGCCACGATCTGCCCCAGAGGACCGTCGCCCTGGAATTTTACCGTCAGGCATTCCTTATTTTTTAAGTTCGCCGCGAGAAGCAGCGCTCCCGTCATCACGCGCCCAAGGGCCGCCGTCGCCAGCGCGCCGCACCGATGACGTTTGGCCGCCTCTCCGACAAGCCCAGTCGTGACCGCCGCGTAGACTCGCACATCTTCCGCTGTCGCCTTGCAAAGATAATCCATCGCCGTCACTCCACCGGAAAGCCTTCCAGAATGTCCCCGGTATACAGGTCACGAATGGAAATATGGCGCTCGTCCATCAGCGCGAAAGTCGAGCGTCCGTCTTCGCGCTTCGAGACCGAGGGCGAACCGGGATTCAGAAAGATCGTCCCATTGATGCGTTCAAGGACAGGGACATGAGTATGGCCGCTGATGAAAATATCCGCTTTGAGCTTCGCCGCCATTTCCGATTTTTCTTCCTGCGTTTCCACCAAATGACCGTGGGTAACCACGATGCGCTTGCCGTTCACGAAAGCGAACGCGTAAGGGGACGCCATCGGCAGCCCGAGCACCGACAAATCGACCTCGGAATCACAGTTGCCCCGGGACGCGATGATCGGCACCGGGCATTGCTGGATCGCTTCGGCGAGCTTCGCCGGACGGTAGTCGTCTGTCATGCGGTTGCGCGGCCCGTGGTACAGGACATCGCCCGCATGGAAAATCAAATCGACATTGCAAAAGAAATTTTTACAAACCATGGCCCAGCATCCCGCCGAGCCGTGCGTATCGCTGATAACCCCGATTCTCAAGATTCTCGCCTCTTTATCTTATGGAACTTTTAATATTTATCCGATCTTTTTCAACAGATTCGCCATTTCCATCGCCGCCATCGCGCCGTCGGCTCCCTTGTTGCCGGCCTTCGTTCCGGCTCGCTCGACGGCCTGCTCGATGTTTTCCGTCGTAACGACGCCGAAAATCACCGGCACGCCGGTGGAAAGCCCCGCCTGCGCAACGCCTTTCGAGACTTCATTGCAAACGTAATCGTAATGGGACGTAGCGCCTCGGATGACCGCGCCGACGCAGATGACCGCATCGTATTTTCCGGAGGCGGCAAGCTTTTTCGCTGCCAACGGGATCTCAAACGCCCCCGGCACCCAAGCGACGTCCACCGCGTCCTCAGCCGCGCCGTGGCGACGCAGCATATCAAGCGCGCCCTCCAGCAGCTTCGACGTAATGAACTCGTTGAACCGGGACGCTACAATCGCGAACCGCAGCCCCTCCGCCGTGATGTTGCCTTCAATGATGTTTGCCATACTCTTATTCCTCCTCTAACAAGTGTCCCATTTTGTTCTTCTTCACTTCAAGATAATGATGATTATATGGATTGGAATGAATTTCCAGCGGCAGCCTCTCGACGATGGAAAGACCGTAGCCCTCCAGTCCCGCGCGCTTGGCGGGATTGTTCGTCAACAGGCGGATGCTCGTCAATCCGAGATCGGCGAGAATCTGCGCACCGATGCCGTAGTCCCGAAGGTCGGGGGCAAAGCCCAAGAGCACGTTCGCCTCCACCGTGTCCTTGCCCTGATCCTGGAGCGCATAAGCGCGCATCTTGTTCGCGAGTCCAATGCCGCGCCCCTCCTGCCGCATATAGAGCACGACGCCTGTCCCCTCTTCCTCGATCCGGCGCAGAGCCGTCGCGAGCTGATCGCCGCAATCGCAGCGCATCGAGCCGAGCGCGTCGCCAGTCAGGCATTCGGAATGGACGCGCACCATCACATTCTTTTTGCCCTGCACGTCCCCTTTTACGACGGCAAGATGGCATTTGCCGTCCAGCGTGCTCTCATAGGCTTTGACGCGGAAATGGCCGTACTTGCTCGGGAAGTCCACATCCGCGACTTGGCGGATAAAGGTTTCCGTTCGCTTCCGGTAAGCGATCAACGCCTGCACGGTGATGATCTTCAGCTTGTGTGCCTCGGCGAATTCCAAAAGCTGCGGCGTCCGCATCATGTGACCGTCGTCGGCCATGATCTCGCAGCAAAGTCCCGCAGGATAAAGCCCCGCCAGCTTCGCAAGATCGACGGTCGTCTCCGTGTGCCCGGCTCGCCGAAGCACGCCGCCCGGCACCGCCCGGAGCGGGAACACATGACCGGGGCGGCGGAAACTCGACGGCTTCGCCGATGGATCGATCAAAAGCCGCACCGTCTGGCACCGCTCGAAAGCGGAAATGCCCGTGTCCGTCGTCACCGCGTCCACGGAAACGGTAAACGCCGTCTCATGATTGTCCGTATTGTTCGTGACCATCGGCGCGATGTCGAGGGCGTCGAGCCTGTCACCCTCCATCGGCGTGCAGATCAGCCCCTTCGCATAGGTTGCCATGAAGTTGACCGCCTCCGGCGTGACCTTGTCCGCCGCGATAATCAAGTCGCCCTCGTTTTCCCTGTCCTCGTCGTCGACGACCACCAGCATTTTCCCCTGCCGGATGTCTTCGATGGCGTCCTCCACTCTCGCAAAGCTCATTTTTTCCCCTCCGTCTTTCTCAAAATCCACATTTTTGCAAAAACGCCGCCGTCAGCCCTTCGGACGGCGTTTCTTCTGGTTCCGTCGTCCGCGCCGGAGCGTGCAGCAATTTGTCCACATATTTCCCGATGACGTCGTTCTCGATATTGACGAGCGCCCCCGCTTTTTTCCCGTCCAGCGCCGTGGCCTGCCGCGTGTGCGGAATCAGCGAGACGGAAAAGCCTTTGTCGTCAACCTCCGCCACCGTCAGGCTCACGCCGTCGAGAGCCACCGAGCCGCGCGGCACGATGTACCGCAAGAGCGTCGAATCGGCCTCGATGTGAAAAATCTGCGCGTTTTCTTTTGATTCAATGCGCTTCACGCGCCCCACGCCGTCAATGTGGCCGCTGACGATATGACCGCCGAGCCGCGAGGAAAGCGTCAGCGCCCGTTCCAGATTCAC
>CAMVIO010000257.1 GCA_947167555.1 uncultured Selenomonadales bacterium | reverse complement strand
CCTTTAATTCGCTTTCGATGATTTCCATGCTCCGCGCTTCGATGGCGGCGGGATAGGTGCCGTTGCTTGCGTCGTGGGTCAGGATTTGCGTGAAGTTCAGCGGCGCGCCGGATCGCCCGAGGATCTGCAGCACGACGACGGCGTAAAAAGCGGCCAGCGGCGGCAAAGACTTCATGCGGTAAGAGTTCACGAGGAAATTGTTGCAGCCGTAATAGGCGTCGCCCCGAAGGGTGATGTAATTTTTGCGGCCTTTCTTCGTCTCGATGAACGCGTCCTTCGGCAAAAAGACGCGGGCGCGGGCCAGTCCGTCTTCGTAGGAACGGGCGCTTTTGCCACTGACGCCCGCGAACTCTGACTTGTGCCAGCAGCCCCACGCGAGGAAGCGCAGGAACGGGCGCAGGCTCTCGTAGCGCGAGGCGTAGCGCGGGGCGAGGCGCGATTTCTTCGGCATGGCGGTTCTTCCTTTCTTTCCAATGTAAATAAGCATTTCTCCGTCGGCCGAAAAAATCCTTTTTCCTCACAGCATTTTTCCCATACGGGGCGCGAAATCGGGGTAAGATTTCATTGTGAAGCGGAGAGAACGGCAACCTCGGAAAAAGCTTCACAAATCTCACAGCAAAATCCCCACGGAGGGCAACGGCAATTTGTTACAATGTCATCGTCAAGAGAAAATGAGAGAAATGAATGGAGGAATGAAAAATGGGTTTTATTTTCGCTATTATCGGAGTATTTTGGATCGCAGGGCTGATTTCGGAGAACGGGCAGAAAAAGCAAAACAGGGAGGCTATGGATTGGCAAATGGAGGATATAAATATGCAACAACAGCACATGCAGGATATGCAGCAACAGGAAATCATTCGCCAAATGAACGACCCGTATATGACTCCGGGACTGGACGCGGGCATTGATGAGGCGCATCATGGCATTGACCACGGCATGGGTATCGCAAATCCGGAGCACAATTTTGAGGGCATGGGCGATAGCTTCTTTGGGAACTCGGACGACAGCTTTTTCGGAGGCTCGGACGACAGTTTCTTTGGGGGAGCGGACGACAGCTTTTTTGGAGGCGGATGCGGAGGTGATGACTTCTTTTAATCTCACAGCAAAATCCCCACATCCCCCCCAACGGGCGATGTAAAATATACTCGCAAGCAAGAGATACGCCGCGCAAATATGCTCAGGATTGATTCAAGGGAATCCATCCCGAACAAGAAGATGAAGAAGGAAATAGTTGTTTTGAAAGGATGATGTAAAATGACGAACATGAAGAACATGAAGAAAATCGCGGCGGCTATCCTTGCGGCTATCACTCTCTCTGCGCCTGTTTCTGCGGAGGCGCACTATCTCTCCTCGCGGCAGGAGAAGGAAATCGGCAACAAGGCCGTGGCGGATTTTCAGGCGGAGTATGCCACTTGGGAGGACCCGATCCTCACGTATATCCAAAACCGCATCATGGCGTTCAACAGCGACAAGCTGTGGTTCTATGGCACTTCGGGGCATAAGCGCGGCCTGGAGCGCGTCCTTCGCGCGCGCACGAACGAGGTCAACGCCGTTTCCTACGGCGGCGGGCAGATTTTTGTCTACGACGGGATGTTTGACCTCCTCGCCACGCGCGAGCTCGGCTGCGCCTATTCTGACAAATACTACCAGAATCCCTGGGTGAAGTCTGACATTTACCAGATGTCCTCGATGGCGGCCGTAGTGGGCCATGAGATCGGCCATTGGGAGAATGAGGATATGCTGCGCCAGCACGACAAGCAGATGACCACCCGCATCATCGCGTCCCTGATTCCCGTGGGGAACGTATGGGCTGCTTTGGGCGTTGCCGCCGGCAGCAATCTCATCAACGCGTTCAACAGCCGCCAGATGGGCTTCCGCACCGAGCAGCAGGCGGACGAGAAAGCTATGGAATATTGCGAAGCAGTGCCCGAATACTCCATCGGCGGGCAGGCGATCTGCGAGTACCGCACCTATATGTGGAAGCGTGCCAACGGCACGGAGAACCATGTGGACTGGCTCCATCCCCACTCGAAGTCTGCCAAGCGGCTGGAGCGCGCCCTGAAGGAGCAGGAGAAGCAGTCTCACGGTTTCTTTGCCTGGAAGGGGCTCAATGTGACCATTGACAACAAACCCCAAGGGAACATCATGGGCTTCGACGACAACAGCCATACCGGAAAGGAGCGGGAATTCTATGTCTTCGGGCAGCTCGCGACCTCCATCAAGTATGACTTCTGCCGGGAGCGCAATCTCGAATTCCAGCCCGCGAATGAAGTGTTTGTCAGCGACGGCTCCGGCTCTGCCCGTGACACGGTGGTATGGATGCGCGGTCGCGGCACGGACGGCAAGGAGCATCTGAAGCTCGTCGACGTGTATCGGAATACGTCTGCCCAAAAGCTGAAAGCCATCCTCGCCATGACGCCGGACGAGGCCATCGGGAAATGGGAAACGATGTCCGGCGAGGAGCAGAATTTCGTGGCGGTTCGCTGCTCCATCGCGTGGTACGAGAAAGACCGCATGAAGTACAAGTATAATGAGGTGAATATCGACGAAACGCAGGAAGAAGCGTCTGAGGGGTAAGTGTGTCTTTTACAGAGAGAGGATGTTGCGATATGAAAAAAGAACGAAAAGCGAAAGCAATAGCGATTCCGAATGGATGGCAAGGAGAAACGGCTTCCCGCGCGGTAGGCGCAATAATGACAATGAAGCAACAGCGTTTGCAAAGCTGGTTGAGCAGAACAGTACAGATGAGGCTTCGGTCTTCTGTTTTTTGTAGAATTATCTTCGCCGAAAAAATAACGAAAGGAGATGGATGCCATGAGCACAATTTATCTTGTGTCCGATAAATCCGCTGCCGAAATCGATCATGGGCGCATACGCATCAAAGACGACAGCGGAATGAGCCAAGATATCCTGTTGGAGGATGTGGACTGCGCTGTCCTCGAATGGGGCGATTATATCTCCATGCCGCTTCTCTATGTCCTTTTGGAGCGGGATATTCCTCTTTTTTTTGTCAACGAGAAAGGGGAATCTGTCGCATCTATGGGAGGGGATGACATATGCAATGAGATAGTTCGTGCTCAACACATACAATTTGGCGACAACTTTTCCTGTATCGAGATTGCTGAGGACGTTGTCTGCGGGAAAATCAGACGCCAACAGTATCTTCTTGAAGAATATGCCGAGCAGAGGAAAAGCGAGGCTTTGCGGGAAACGGCAGAAGAACTTTCCGTTTGGGCGAAGTGCGTATGGGGAATGGATGATATGGGGCTGCTCCGAGAATGCGAGGACATGGCGACGCGTCATTATTACCGCGCCTTTGCGGAAATTCTCGATCCAAGTCGCTGGCCGTGGAAGAAACGAGTAGATTGTCAGGCATATGACCCCGTCAATGCTGTTTTGAATCTTGGCTACGCCTTTTTGGAGCGCGAAGTCCGTCTCGCCGTCCTCGGAGCCTGCCTCCAACCATATGTCGGCTTTCTCCATACGAACAACGGGCGCAAGGATAACCTCGTCCTCGATTTGATGGAGCTTTACCGTGCGTCTGTCACGGATTGCTTCGTGTTGCAGCTTTTAGACCGCGGAACGCTGTCCCCGGAGGATTTTGATAACGACGAAAAGACGGGATGCCGCCTCACGGAAGCAGCGTATCCTGTATGGCGCGCGGCTTAT
>CAMVIO010000256.1 GCA_947167555.1 uncultured Selenomonadales bacterium | reverse complement strand
GTCAACCTGATCGCGGAACTTTTGGAGCCGTACGAGGGAATTCTCTATGACAAAAGGCTATCGTCTTTGATACAATCACACAATAAGGTGCAATCCTCCAAAGTGCTTGATAATTGGGCTTTAGGGGATTTCCTTTTTTCGGCAGAAACTGCGTAAAACAAAAATGCACTCTCCTCTGCCAATTTTCGAGCCGATTTTGGCAGATGGGGTGCATTGAAAAATTGCTATCGTTTGCAGGGTGTGCATTTTGAGAAAGAGAAAACGCCAGCGAGCTCAATTGCGAGTTCGCTGGCGTTTTGAGGGTTTTAGGGGAATCAAAGGAAGCCGTGCTTCTTGCCGAGGGCAGTTACTTTTTTGAGAGAAAGCTTGCTGTATTTTGCCACCTTCTCAACTGGCAGATGGTCGGCAAACATGGCAAGGGCATTTTCTTCACGAGCTGATGCGCGTCCTTCGGTACGCCCTTCAGCTCGTCCTTCAGCACGTACCTTTGTTTCAACTTTTGTCCGTATTTCATCTGTTAAATAATCCAATGCAATCGATGCCATATCGTTCTGCTCCTCCTTTCGGTTCGCGTACATTTCAAGAAAACGGTCATCTCCCGTCAGCACCTTGAACAAGTCGAACAATTCCTTGACGTATTCTACTTTGCCCGGCATTGGAACCCATTTCTTTGTTTTTCGCAATTGGCTGTAATAGTCCGCCACAAAGCGGAAGTCGCTCTTGAATTTCTTGATCGTCTCGTCTGGCAGCCATGCAATCTCGAAGACGTGGATTTTGTAGTCGTTGACATACGGCTCCAGCTCCGGAGGGATGTGCGGGAAGCACTCCTTCAAACTTCGAGGGGCCGTCCATTGATGCTCGTAGTCAAAGTGCAGCACCAACGTAATTGCCGGATAAAGCTGGAGCGGCGCTTTCTCTGTGCCGTCGTCCACTTCGTCTTCCGGCTTGAGCTTGTTCAGCTCGTCCCGGTATACCGCTCCGTCGTAGCCGATCACCCGAAGCGGCATGGCACGGTGGACGGAAATCTGATCCTCCATCCCGATGAAAGCGAGGCGGATGCGCCCCTGCTCCCACAGCTTTGCCACGTCCCGCTCTTGAAGCCGCAGTTTCAAATCCTTGTCCTTGTACAGGGAAGTCCGCGTGGCCGATTTTAGGTCGCGGGGCTTTATGAGGCGCTTGCCGTTCAGAAGAAGGACGTTCACAATGTCCGCAAAGCAGTCTTCCCATTCGGATAGCTGCTTCTGCGTCAAATCCTTTTCGCCCAAGCTGCCACCTCCTCTGCTCTTGCCCCAATTATACCATGCAAAAAAACTCTTGGGTAGATGGCGTCAGAAATTTTCAGTCAAATAGCATAAGCTCCCCGCACATCATTTAAAACGATGTACGGGGAGTTTTTACATGAGCCTTCACTTATATGAAATTCTATGCCTATTTCTCGCCCCAAAGCGCCTCGTTGATTTCCAGCATCAGCGTCTCGCCATGCAGCGGCTCCATCGCGGACTGCTCGCTGAGGCGGAAGTCGAGGCGGTTTGCCGGGTCGTATTTTTGCCAGGTCTGGCCGTCAATGCCACTTTCGCCGTTCGGGTCGCCCGTCTTGATGAAGTTTGCCGATGCCGTGAGCATCTTGTCGGACATCTTGCCCGCGCTTTCGTTCGCGGCAAGTTCCTCGCCCAGTGTGCCGAAAACATATTTCAGCTCCAGCGCGTGGTGGACGCCGAGGCGGCTTTCCTTCGGGATGGTCGGGTCGTGGTAGTCGAAACGGTAGAAATACACGTCCTCGCCCATGTTCGCCAGCGCGTCGGCGTAAGCTACCGCGCCGCTCTTTGTGGTGGAGGCGCCGAAGACTTCCGAGAGCCGATCAAAAGCGTCGTGCTTCGCGTCAATCGGATAGCGGGCGAAAAAGTCCGGCGCGGCTGTGCCAAAGGAGTTGTACATCGCTGCGTGATAGTCGCCCTCCGTGGCGGGCTGCTCAATGAAGAGGGAGCCTTCGTCGGTGTTGAAGCCCGCCATCAGGCGCACCGGGTTCAGCTCGCCGTTTTTCACCGCCGCCATCGGATTCTCCGGCAGCACATAACCGTCGAAAACCGGCCAGAAGCAGAAAGGTTGCGGGTCTGTGGTGGCGTGGACGCGGAAGCGCGTGTTTGCCGCCAGGTCGTCGTCGTGGATGCCCCGCATATAATTGAGGCCTTCCGGCGTGTCCGAGCCGCCCATCAGCTCCATGTAGCGGCAGCTGTCAGCGATGCTCATTTTGAGGTCGCCGCGGGTCAGCGGTGAGACGCTGGGGATGTTCAAAATGCAGCCGCTTTCCATGATGGCCTGTTGGAAAAGCCCTTTCGCCAAGGGCGACGCAATCAGCGCGCTGACGGAGAACGATCCCGCGCTTTCGCCGCCGATGGTCACGCGCTCCGGATCGCCGCCGAAGGCCTCGATGTTCGCCTGTATCCATTTCAGCGCCTCGATCTGGTCGAGAATGCCCCAGTTCCCCGTAGTGCCGTATTCCTTCAGCCCCGTTTCGTCGGCGAGGAAGCCGAAAGCGTTCAGGCGGTAGTTGATGGTGACGGCGACGATGCCCTGTTTCGCGAGCTTCGTGGATTCATAGGTCGCGATGGAGCCGCTGCCGGTGGCGAACGCGCCGCCGTGGATGAAGACATAGACCGGGAGTTTCTCGCCCTCTTTGGCGGGCGTCCAGATGTTGAGCGTCAAAGCGCCCTCGTCGCATGATTCCTGCGTATATTGGGTCACCATGGGGCTGTACTTTGTCGCGTCCAGTACGCCCTCCCACGGCTCGGCGGCTTCCGTGGGCGCGAAGCGCAGGTCGCCGACGGGCGGTTTCGCGTAGGGAATACCCCGGAAAATGCGGATGTTTTCATGCTGTCGCCCGCGCATCGTGCCCATCGGTGTCTCCAGCAGCACGTCCTTCTCGTCGGGCCAAGCCGCTGCCGTTCGATGCATTCCGACAGTCGCTTTCGCGGCCTCGCAGACGGCGGATTCGTCCTGCCAGGCGGGCGCGAGAGGTGCGCCCAGCGCGAGGGCGACGGCGAGCGCCGCGGAGATTTTCTTGAGTCGCTTGCAGTTCATTTTCGTTTCCTCCTGTTTTTGATCATTGCGCCTCGCGGGCGATGGACGGCCATCCGGCGCTGAGGTCCTCATAGGCGAACCAATTTTTGTCCTCGTCCCAAACGAGACGGTAGCGGTGCCGCTCCTGCGGACGCCCGTCAAGATAGATGCTCTCCACGGCGAGGATAAGGTCGCCGTCCTCCGTTGCCGCGAACTGCGGCACGCCCTTGAAGCCGCTGTAATAATTTTGGCTGTCCGCATACGTCACCAATTTCTTTGACGCTCCGTCATAGCCCAAAAGATAGGCTCTTTCGCTGGACTCGAAGGCAAAGAACAGATTCCCGTTTGCGGCGTCCCTAAACACCGCCAGTGAATAGCCGTCGGCAATCTCGGGATAATGGGCGTCATACACACGCTCCTTGTCCAGCGTGGCGATCATGTGGTATCGCTTGTCGTCCGGCCCCATGAGGAGCTTTCGGACTTGGATGGTGAGCTCGCCGTAATTCGTAGTGAAACCATGTTGATTTCTTCCTTTCTGTTCGCCGGGGGTTCCGGCGAAGCAAACTATTCTCCGCATACAGTATAGCGAGAAAAACGTCCCTTTTGAGAAGTTT
>CAMVIO010000255.1 GCA_947167555.1 uncultured Selenomonadales bacterium | reverse complement strand
CCTTGATATTGTCGGAGAGTTCTCCCGCATAGCAAATATCGTCTTTGATATACATGCAGTCACCTCATTCCATCGGTGGAATTTTCTCGAAATGTTCGCCGTTGACTGCGAGATTCCATGCCTTATAAGCAGCTTCTTCATGATAAGCCAACCACCCGGTTACAATTTTCAGTTGCTTGCGCGGTAATGAACCGGCCAATAATTCTCCGTCAATCGCAATGACGGCTTCATAGTCGCCATAATAGACATGAACGTGCGGCTTGTTATGCTGCCCAATATCACGGAACAACATATAAATTACCATGCCGCCAAAACGGCTTAATTCCGGCATGTTCATCACGCTCCTGTGCAAAAAATAAGGGACTCAGTTCATGGCGGGATTCGTAGACGTCTTTGCAATTATGATACATAAAAAAGCTGTTGGATGCAAATTAAAACGAATCTGCAGCGTTCTTTGTATATTGACCGTCCGGAAACGGCGGCAGGCTTGCATTTTTCTTCCGTCTGTCGAAAAAATCAGAAAAGAAAAAGAGTGTGTTTGTTGAATAAAAATATTATGGCAATAATCATGGGCAGGGCGATGAAGATGAACAATGAAATTGCATTTTGGGGGCATCGGACGGAGGACGGACGGGTGCAGCCGCTTGTCGAGCATTTGAGAGGCGTTGGAAAGCTGGCGGGAGAATTTGCGGATTCCTTCGGCGAGGGCGAGATGGGAAAACTGGTCGGGCTATATCATGACGTCGGCAAATATTCCAAAGAGTTTCAAGATTATATCCGTGCGGGCGGCGGGCGAAAGGTCGATCATTCCAGTGCGGGCATGCGGGAACTTATGGCGGCGAGAAAAAAGGAGTTGATGGCCGCCGCGTTTTGCGTGGCGGGGCATCATGGCGGCCTGCCGGACGGCGGAACGAAAGCCGATGCGCCTGATAGTGGGACTTTGATGGGACGGTGCAAGAAAAATCTTTTCGATTACTCCGCATATCGGGAGGAATGGAGCGCGCCGACGGTTGCAGCGATTTCTCCCGTTCAAAGGGCAGCGCAGACTTCAAAATTTGCGTTTATGTGCTATACAAGGATGTTGTTTTCGTGTCTGGTGGACGCGGATTTCCTCGACACGGAGAAATTTATGCGGGGCGACATGGAACGCGGCACGTTCGCGCCATTAGATGCGCTCAAAGCAAAGCTGGACTCCCATATCGAGCATAATTTTTTGAATCCTACTTCCGCAATCAACAAAAGGCGCACAAAAATTTTGCAGGAGTGCATCGCGGCAGGAGACGAACGCGACGAGGCGTTGCAAAGCCTGACTGTGCCGACGGGCGGCGGGAAAACAATCTCTTCTCTCGCATTTGCGCTGCATCATGCGGTAAAACGGGGAAAACGGAGAATCATCTATGTGATTCCTTATACCAGTATCATCGAGCAGACGGCGGCAATCTTTCGGGATATTCTCGGGGAAGCAAACGTCGTCGAGCATCATATACAGGCGGAGTACGACGATACGGATGAAACCATGAGCCGAAAGCGGCTGGCAACGGAAAATTGGGACGCGCCGCTTATCGTGACGACGAACGTGCAGTTTTTCGAGTCGCTTTTTGCGAACCGGACTTCTCGCTGCCGCAAGCTGCATAATATCGTCGAGAGTGTCATCATCTTCGACGAGGCGCAGATGATTCCCGTGGAGCTTCTGCGTCCGTGCATGGAAGCGATTAAGGAACTGACCGAACAATATCATTGTACCGCGCTTTTATGTACGGCAACGCAGCCTTCTTTGAACAAGTTCTTTTCGCGAGGGATTCGGGAAATCTGTTCCGACGTTCCGGGCAATTATGATTTTTTCCGCCGCACGAATATCGCACTTTTGCAGGGAAAGGTTTCGCAGGAGGAATTGGCGGAAAGATTGATGCAAGAACATCAAGTTCTTTGTATTGTCAATACCAAACGGGAGGCACGGACGCTATTTGAAAAGATGAACGGGGAAGGGAATTGGCATCTTTCGACGAATCTTTATCCAGAGCATCGGAAAAGGCAACTTGACGCTATACGAAAGACACTCCAAAAGGGCGAACCCTGCCGCGTCATAGCGACAAGCCTAATCGAGGCGGGCGTCGATGTGGACTTTCCTTGCGTGTATCGCCAAAAAGCCGGGTTGGATAGTGTCATTCAGGCGGCGGGGCGTTGCAATCGGGAAGGGAAGCGCCCTTTGGAGGAAAGTATCGTCTATGTATTTGAGTTTGAAGAGGCGATAAAAAATAATTCTATCGCATTGAATAGAAGCGTTGCTGAAATGGTTTATGAAGATGCAACGTATATAAAAGACCTCGGCGCAACAGAGGCAATACGTCGATATTTCGACCTTCTGCATGATATTAAGAGCTACGGCACATCGGACGGGTTGGATGCACGAGGGATTTTGTCCTGTATTGAAGAAGAAAATTTTCCTTTCGCCGAAATTGACAAGCGGTTTGTGCTGATTGCGGATTCCACGAAACCGTTACTGATACCAATAGAAGAAAATGCAATTCAAATCGCCGATGCCTTGCGAGACGGCTATATTTCCCGTTCGCTTCTTCGCCAAGCGGGAAAATATTGCGTCAATGTCCGCTATGGAAAGGAGTATACGCCTTTGGAAACAATGCTTCGGAATGGGAAAATAGAGGTGTTGGGAGAATCGAACGAGTTCTATGTTCTGTCTGATATGGCGCTATATGATTCTTTAGTCGGTCTGATGGATAATATTGAAGAAGGTGAGGCAATCATTTATTAAATACAAAGAAAAAGGCGAAACACATTCTGTGCAAAACTAATGAAAGGAGCGATAATTATGAGCTACGGTGTGTGCATGGATGTCCAAGGCGATTATGCTTTGTTTACAAGGCCAGAGCTCAAGGCGGAGCGTGTCAGCTACGACTGCATGACGCCGTCTGCGGCTCGCGGAATATTGGAAGCGATTTTATGGCATCCGGGGATCAAATGGATTGTCGATCGGATTTCCGTCGGAAAAACCATTCGATTTGCGAACATTCGACGCAATGAAGTGAAATCGAAGATTTCTAAAGAACAGGCGTTCAAACTGATGAATGGGACTCTTGAAAATGCTTGCATTGCAACGCCCGACGAAATTCAACAGCGTGCTTCCATGGTGCTGAAGGATGTGCGTTATCTTATCGAAGCGCATTTTGTTCTAACGGACAAGGCAAACGATTCCGACAATCCGGGCAAGTTTTCCGAGATGTTTCGGCGGCGTGCTTCCAAAGGGCAATGCTATCATCAGCCGTATTTGGGGTGCCGCGAGTTTCCCGCGAAATTCACGTTGGGGGATGAAACGTCGTTTGCTTGCGCCCATCAAAATGAAACGCGCGATCTTGGCTTGATGCTCTATGACATGGATTATTCCGACAGCGAGCATATCGAGCCGACGTTTTTCCGCGCGGTGCTGAAAGACGGCGTTATGGATTTGGAAGGCGTGGAGGTGTACCGATGATTTTGGAAGCGCTGTATCGCCATTATGAAGATTTGCAACATCAAGGCAAAGTGTCACGGCCGGGGTGGATGCCCGAAAATGTTTCTGCGGCATTAAGGCTTGACGCGGAGGGGCATTTGGTCGGATTTGTGCCATTGATGCGTACGGTGAAGCGTGGGAAAAAGGAGGTGCTCATGCCCTCGAAAATG
>CAMVIO010000254.1 GCA_947167555.1 uncultured Selenomonadales bacterium | reverse complement strand
GAATGACAACCTGCAAATTCGGAATCGGACAAATTTCATATCGTGGCACTTTGTTGTAACAAATGTTACAGACTTGCGTAAAAATCCCTCCTATAATGAGAGCGATGACAAACTCATGAATATCTCGGGGGGGATTTTAATGGAAAACAAGATGTTCTGCTTTCAATGCCAGGAAACGGCAGGACGCAAAGGCTGCACGGTGATGGGCGTCTGCGGCAAGAAGCCGGAGGTCGCGGCGATGCAGGATTTGCTAGTTTATGTCACAAAAGGGCTTGCCTCGGTTGCGACGAGGCTGCGCGGCGAAGGAGGGGCTGTCGGCGTCGAGGTCAACCATCTCGTCACGTTGAATCTTTTTGTCACGATTACGAACGCGAACTTCGACGAAGAAGCGATTGCGGCGAGAATCGAAAAGACGCTTGCTGTCCGCGATGATCTTCGCGCGCAGATCAAGGATACATCAAACTTGCCCGACGCGGTGATGTGGACGGGATTGCGGGACGATTTTGCGGAAAAGGCGCAGGCGGTCGGCGTGCTCCGTACGGAAAACGAGGATATCCGCAGCCTGCGGGAATTGATTACTTACGGATTGAAGGGACTTGCCGCGTACATGAAGCACGCGAACGCGCTGGGCAAGGAGAACGCGGACATCGACGCCTTCGCGCAGGAAGCGTTGGCAAAACTCCTTGACGATTCCTTCGGAGCCGACGCGCTGACCGCGTTGGCGCTGGAAACGGGCAAATGGGGCGTTGACGCGATGGCGCTTCTTGACGCGGCGAATACCGAGGCTTACGGCAATCCCGAAATTACGAAAGTCGATCTCGGCGTGCGGCAAAATCCGGGCATTTTGATTTCCGGCCACGACCTGCGCGATCTTGAAATGCTCCTGGAGCAGACGGCAGGGACAGGCGTTGACGTTTATACCCACGGTGAGATGCTGCCCGCGCATTATTACCCGGCATTCAAGAAATATCCGCACTTCGCGGGCAACTATGGGAACGCGTGGTGGAAGCAGAAAGAAGAGTTCGAGGCGTTCGGCGGGCCAGTCCTGATGACGACGAACTGCGTGGTTCCGCCGAAGGATTCGTACAAGGCGCGGCTGTTCACGACGGGTGCCACAGGTTTTCCCGGCTGCCCGCATATCGAAGCAAAAGCGGACGGCACGAAGGATTTCTCGCCGCTCGTTGCGATGGCGAAGAAATGCGAGCCGCCGAAGGAACTGGAGAAGGGAGAAATCGTCGGTGGTTTCGCCCACGCGCAGGTCTTCGCGCTGGCGGACAAGGTCATTGAGGCGGTGAAATCCGGTGCGATCAAGAAGTTCGTGGTGATGGCGGGCTGCGACGGGCGCATGAAGTCCCGCGAGTATTACGCGGAGTTCGCGAAAGCGCTGCCGAAGGACACGGTGATTCTGACGGCGGGCTGCGCGAAGTACAAGTATATCAAGCTGCCGCTGGGCGACATCGGCGGTATCCCGCGCGTATTGGACGCGGGACAGTGCAACGATTCCTATTCGTTGGCGCTGATTGCGCTGAAACTAAAAGAGGCATTCGGCCTTTCGGATGTCAACGAACTGCCGGTTGTCTACAATATCGCGTGGTATGAGCAAAAGGCGGTCATTGTCCTGCTGGCGCTCCTGCACCTCGGCGTCAAGAACATCCACCTCGGCCCGACGCTCCCGGCGTTTCTGTCGCCGAATGTGGCAAACGTGCTAGTGGAGAATTTCGGCATTGGCGGAATCACGAACGTGGAAGACGACATCAAGAGCATGATCGGATAAAGGCAAGCTTCGTGATTATTAATCTTTGTGGTATCATATGAACGCTTGGCAAACGCGAGCCGAAGGCAAAGCGCGAGCCTAGCGAGAATATATGCCCTTGTGGTAAAATAAGAGTGGGGACTGGCGATTGTCTCCACTCTTTTTGCATGGGGGCGCATGTATGGCGGCAAAACATGACGAGGATTTTATGGCTGCGCTTCACCGTTGTTCGTTGACGGACGGCATGGACGAGGCGGGACTTCGTGCGTTTCTCGCGTCCGGCGACGTGCGTCGGCTTTCCTTCCCAAAGGGCGCGGCTATCCTGCGGGAAGGCGAGACGCTGCGCGCAATTTACATTTTGCTCTCCGGCAGCGTGCAGATCCTGAAAAACACCTTTTCCGGGCGGCGCATTTTACTTTCGGAGATTGACGAGCCGGGAGATATGTTCGGCGAGGTGTATTTTGTGTTGCGCGAACCTTGCGGCATGACTGTGGAAGCGGTGCGGGACACGGAGCTGCTCGCCGTTTCCAGTGCGTTCTTCTCCATCGATAGCAATTCGCCGTCCGGAGCGGGTTTTCTCGTGCAACGGAACTTGATGCGCGTTTTTGCCCGCAAGGCGTACTTCATGCACCGAAAGCTCCAAGTGCTTTCCAGCGGCGGGTTGCGCGAGCGATTGATCCGGTTCCTGTTCCAGCGCATGAAACCGGACGGCACGGCGCCGCTCCCCATGAGCCGCGAGCAGCTGGCCGACGAACTGGCCGTCACGCGCCCGTCGCTTTCCCGCGAGCTATCGCGGCTGCAAAAAGAGGCCGTGCTTCGTTTGGAGGGAAAGACTGTGCGGGTACTGGATATGGCGCGGTTCGAGGAATATTTATAAGAGGGCGATACGATGACGGATAAAGAACGCGAGGCGTGGCAAAAGGAACAGGCATTGCGGGCGGCGGAGAGGACCGTCGATATGGAGGGATTGCCGCAGGGGCATCCGATACAACTCTTGCGGCGGGAAAATGGTGCGCTCTTTTCACTGATAGAGGAAATCGAAAACGCGGAAAACACGGCGCAGTTTTTGCTGCAATTAACAGAAATCCGCCGCCATTACGCGAAGACTGAGGAGCTTTTGATGCCGCTTCTCTATCGCTATGGCGTCACGGGGCCGTCGAAAGCGATATGGGACGCGGACGACGAGGCGAAGCAAATGCTTTCCGCGCTTTTGCGCCGTTCGGGAGCGGGGGAGGAATTGCCGCGCGAAGAGGTGACGGCGCTCTTTGCCCGCTTGCGGGACGTGGCGACGCGGGAGGAAAAAGTGCTGTTCCCGCTGGCCTTGCGCTATTTCACCGAGGACGAATGGAACCGCGTCTATCGCGACTTGCCGGAAATCGGTTGCGCGTTTATCGACGAAAAAGACGCGCCGCGTTGGGACGAGGGCGAAGCGTTTTGCCGCATGGAGGACGAGAAGGATAAAACGAGGCTTCTCTCGGAGGGCAAGATCGAGCTTCCGACGGGGACGCTGACCGTCGCGCAGCTTGCGGGGATCTTGGCGCTGCTCCCCGTCGATATCACTTTCATTGACGCCGACGACCGCCTGCGCTTTTTCGTCAACGAGGGACGCGTATTCGCTCGTCCCCGTTCCGCATTGGGGCGCGAGATATGGGACTGCCACCCGCCGCGTCTCGTGCCGGTGATTCGGCAAATGCTCGACGACTTCCGGCAGAAGGCGAAAAAAGAAATGACCGTCTGGCGGCGCATCGCAGGCAAGCCCGTTTACGTGCGGTATCTGGCGGTTTACGATGTGAACGGCGATTACCTCGGCACGCTGGAAACCGTGCAGGATTTTTCCGAGGTTGAACCCCATTTTCGTCGGAAAGAAACATAACGGAAAGCGGCAATAAAAAAGAACGGAGTTTTTTGTATTCCGTCCGCTTATTCATTTTTGA
>CAMVIO010000253.1 GCA_947167555.1 uncultured Selenomonadales bacterium | reverse complement strand
GACGTTCACGAGGAATTGCAGGCGGTAATATTCTTTTTCGAGGTTTTCGAGCTTGATAATTTCCGGCTCCGCCTGCGGGTTTTCCATGTCGTAGACGCGGAACTCGGCGAAGTTCGAGGCGACAATCCAGCGCGGTCGCTTCGAGTAGGGCAGCTCGGCGGCGTAGCGCTTCGCCTGCTGGTAGGGGGTCAGCGTCGTGCCGTCGCTCTGCTTGATGGGCTTCGACAAGTCTTTTCCGAGACTTTTCTGCTCGATCATGACGTGGGTCTCGGGAATGGAAGCGTCGATAAAGCTCTTGTGGGAGAGCTCCACTTGCTCCTCGAAGAAGATGAAGCTCTCGGGATAAGCGACGCCGTACACGTCGCGGAGCAGCGAGAGCCAAAAGCTGTGCGTCTCGCCCTTCTCGTAGCCGCGCCCTTTCCAGGTTTCAGCAAACTTTTTCGCCGCTGCCTTCTGCTCGGATTCTTTCATTATAATTACGCCTCTTTTCGCGGAGCCGTCAGTTTTCCTCTCGGTACATGACGAATTGGTCGCGCCCGTTTTCCTTCGCGTGGTAAAGCGCGTCGTCCGCCTGCTTCAGGAGTTGCTCCGAAGAATAGTTGGCGCCGGTGATGGTTTGGCTGGTGCCCCCGATGCTGAGGGTGACGCTTCTGGAGGAAAGGGCGCCGTTTTCGCGGACTTTTTGCGTCAGCCGTTCCGCCACGGTCGCCGTCGCGTCGGCATTGGCGCCGGGGAGCAGCAAGATGAATTCGTCGCCGCCGAAACGTCCCGCGATGTCGTCGCCCCGGATAACGGAGCGGATGCAGGCGGCAATCTGCTTCAGCACGAAATCGCCCATTTGATGCCCGTAGGTGTCGTTGATGCGCTTGAAGAAGTCCACATCAATCAGGAGCACGCCCAAGGACGCCTCCACGCCTTCCGGCGGTGCGAGGCGGATAAAAGTTTGGTCGATGTAACGGCGATTCGCGAGCTGGGTGAGGAAGTCGATTTCCGCGTCGTGCAGGATTTTTTGGTTCAGCCGATGCAGCTCGGAATTTTGGAGATTCAGCCGTTTCTCGTTTTCCCGTATGGTCGCCATCAGCCGATGGTTGCGGAGCAATATGAAAATCTGCCGCAGCGAGAGGAGAACGACCAGCAGGATGGCCCAGAGGAATAGGGAATCCAAGAGGTTGAATTTGAAACCGACAAGGAACAGGATGCAGAAGGTGAGCCCGTAGGGAAGCAATACGCGCACGTATTCGAGGACGGCCTCCAAGCGCGGTCGGGGCGGAAGGTCCAGCTCTTTCTTGTCCTCGGGGTACGTCGATACGAAGCCGAGGAGGGTAAGGGGGAAGGACCAGAAAGGTTCGAGGGCGGCGGGAAGCTCCATATCATATATGTCGAAAACCAAAGTGATCTGGTCGATGGCGAAAAAGCAGAGGAACGAGAGGCTCATCAAGAGGATGCGTTTCGTGAAAAATTGCCGGGCGTCGGCGCCGAACACCAAAAGCAGGATGGCGACGAGAAACATCAAGTCCGCGACGGACATATTGAAATTGATGAGAATCGGCGCGAGGTTGGCGCCTTCCCTTTCGAGCAGCGGTTGTAGCACGAAATTGTAGAGGATGCCCCCGACGGCGAAAGCGGACACGAAGAGGTCGAAGGCGATGGAACGGAACTCGATGCCCGTCTGACGCACGTAGCAGACGATGGCGTAAAGCGAGGCAAAGGAATTGGAAACGTAAAACAGGTCGCAGAGGGAGGGCGTATTGGGGGCGATGCCCAAAAAATCCGAGTAATAGGCCCAAAGCGCTTCTCCGCCGGTGTAAAGCGCGCAGGTGACGGCGAACCAGAACCAAGGCTTCCGCTTGTCCGATGGCTGGCAGCGCACGCCGGTCCAAAAGAGGAACAGCGCGATGCAGTCCCCGATCAGCCCGAAGGTGCTGGTGTACGAGATGAAGGGCTCGATCTCCAGGAACAGGATGATATAATAAAAAACGACGTACAACAGGTAGGCCGCAATCGCAAGTTTTCTTTTTTGCGCAAGTTCCATAGACCGATTCTCCCATCAAAAAACTTTTATGTTCCTATTATACCATATTACAATAGCAAAGTTGTGGAAATTATGGCGCAAGGCACGAAAACTGCGATAAATTTTTTCGCGCCCCTTGCCATGAAAGCTTTCTGATGGTACACTAAGCAGGAGTGCAAAATTTTTGATTGTGGAGAAACCTGTGGACAAGTGGATAGATTTGTGGACAAACAGTGAACATAAACTTTGAATATGATTTTTGATTTTTTGTTGGAGGGGCATATATTTAATGGAGAAATTGGTCATCAACGGCGGGAACCGTCTTTTGGGCCGTGTGAAAATCAGCGGCGCGAAGAACGCGGTGCTGCCGATTATCGCGGCGACGCTCCTGGGGCAGGAGAAGCCGAGCTGCCTTGACGAGGTGCCGGCGCTGGACGATGTGCAGACGATCGCGGAGGTGCTGCGGGAGCTTGGCGTCGCGGCGTCCTATGACGAGGCGGAGCATCGGTTCACCGTGGACAGCAGCAATATCGTGAAATGGGAGGCGCCCTACGATCTCGTGCGGAAAATGCGCGCTTCGTTTTTGATTATGGGGCCGCTCTTGGCGCGCTGCGGGCGGGCGAAGATTTCGCTGCCGGGCGGCTGCGCCATCGGCACGCGTCCGATTGATCTGCATTTGAAGGGCTTCGAGGCTTTGGGCGCGGATATCGAGATCGGCCACGGCTTCATCGACGCCAACGCTCCGCACGGGCTGAAGGGCGCGCGGATTTATCTCGACTTTCCCAGCGTCGGCGCGACGGAAAATATCCTGATGGCGGCGTCGATGGCGGAGGGGCAGACGGTCCTGGAAAATCCGGCGCAGGAGCCGGAAATCATCGACCTCGCGAATTTCCTGAACGTGATGGGCGCGAAGATTCGCGGCGCCGGAACGAACGTGATCAAGATCGAGGGAGTGCCGAAGCTCAAAGGCGCCTCCTATGCCGTGATTCCCGATCGCATCGAGGCGGGGACGTATATGGTGGCGGCGGCGATGACCAAGGGGGACGTCTATATCGAGAACGCCATCAGCGAGCATCTGAAGCCGGTGATTGCGAAGCTGAAAGAGGCCGGCGTCGGCATCGAGGAGGACGTGGACGGCGTCCGCGTGTTCTGCGACCATCCGATCAAGGCCGTGGACGTGAAGACGATGCCTTATCCGGGATTTCCCACCGATATGCAGGCGCAGTTCATGGCGATGATTGCCACGTCGGAGGGCACGGGCATGGTGACGGAGACGGTGTTTGAGAACCGTTTCATGCATGTGGACGAGCTGAAGCGCATGGGCGCGAATATCAAGATTGACGGGCGCACGTCTGTCGTCGAGGGCGTGCCGAAGCTGACGGGCTGCCAGGTCAAGGCCACCGACCTTCGGGCAGGTGCGGCCATGGTATTGGCGGGGCTGGTGGCCGAGGGCGAGACGCAGATCGGCTATATCCATCATATCGACCGCGGCTACGATCATTTGGTGGAAAAGCTTGTGGGGCTCGGCGCGGATATTCGCCGCATCGACGGTTGAGGGAGGACGCATGGAGCAAGACAAACGAAACCTGATTTTTTTGACGCTGCTTGGCGCGGTGCTGTTCCTGTTCATGAACGGGCAGCTCGCGATTACCGATCCCGTCGAGTCGAACTATACGCAGACGGCGAAGGA
>CAMVIO010000252.1 GCA_947167555.1 uncultured Selenomonadales bacterium | reverse complement strand
AAGCCTGCCACGTTGAGGTCGAGGCTCCACGGGCTGTTTTCTCCCGGCTTCATCGTTGCGCCGATCTCGCCGCGGAAGCTGGCGCCGCTGGTGTCCGCGCCACGGATCGCCGCGCTTACGCCGCCGTTGCTTGCGGTGCCGTTGGCCTTGCCGTCGAGCTCATGCTCATAAGCTAATCCGCCGTAATAGCTCCACTTGTCGCGCTTCATCGTGTACCTTGCGCCTACCCGCAGCACCTGGCTCGTCACCGCGTCGAGGTCGTAATGGTCGGCGGCGGCTACGTCGAAGCTCACGCTATTTCTGCGATTGTAGAAATACTTGCCGTAGACGTCGACCACGTTGCCGCCAGCGACTTCGATTTCCTTGCCGACGCCGATATGAGCGCCCCAGTAGCCAGCGTCGGTGTTGTAGCCGTAGCCGACGCCCGCGCCGTCGTGCAGCACGTCCCGGGCGTCGTCATGGACCGTGCCCGCGCGGAGGCTCCCCTCCAGATAGAGACCGTCCGCCTTTTGCCATTTCGCGAGCAGGCCGCCGCCGGTATATCGCGCGCTGCCGTCGCCCCGGCCCTCGTCGCTCTGGGTCGTGTAGTTGCCGGTGCCGTACTCGAAGAACGCGCCATACTCGAAAATGCTGCGTTCTTTTTTATTCTTGTGCCCGAGGCCGAGGATCGCGTTCCATGTATGGCTGTCGACATGGCTGCCCGTTTCCTGCCGCATCGAGCCGCCGCCCATCTGGGCGAAAGACGAAACGCCGTCCGCGCCCGCGTTCGCATCGAGGCCGAGACCCGCCGTGGCCATGCCGATGAAGTCGTTGCCCATGGACAAGGCTGCCATGCCGACCGCAGCGCCCATGACTGTGTTATGGGTTTGCTCGCGGGTGACGAGGCCACCGCCGTTGCCGCCGCCGTCATTCTCACCACCGCCGTTCCCTTCGTCCTTTTTCGCCGTGGTGAAAATCAGCGCGTCCTTCACGCCGTCGCCGTTGCTGTCTGTCAGCGACGCCTTGCCCTCACCCTCGAAGGCCGTGCCGACTTTGTACTTGGTGCCGGTGATCGTGCCAACGCTGTCGCCGAAGTTCGAGACGAGGGTCATGGTCCGGTTGGCACCCAGCTCCGAGACGTTTGTGAACGAAATATTCGAGGTGTCCACGTCCGCGCCCGCGAATCTCACCTTGGGAAGCGTCGCCGCACGGTCGAACAGCGCGCCGCTGTCCTTCCATTCCACCACGCCGAAGGTCAGCTTGTTTGCCTTGTTCGACGCGGTGCAGACCAAAGCTTTTTTATCGTCAGGGATGCTCAGTTGGCCTTGGAACGCCGCGTTCACAAGCAGGCCCGTGACGGGCGTAAGGTTGTATTCCTGCAATGCCGTCGTGCTCTTGCCCTCGGCGTCTTGAGCGAGGGCGGCGGTGATGGTCCCCGTGCCCGTACATTTGATCAGGTCCATCGTGGTCCCGTTCGCAATCGTTTCGGGCTTCGCAAATTGCAGCGTCGAGGCGTCGATTTTCGCCTTTTTGAGAGTCCCGACCGTCGTGTCGTTCTCCAGGATGCTGGCGCCATTCAGCGTCAATACCGGCTTGCCCCATTCCGCGGGCACGATCTCCGTCTCGGTATCGCTGATCTTGTTTTCCCAGTTCACGATGTTGATGGTCTCGAAGTTCTGCACGTCGTTTAGGAGGGTGCTCGTGATAATATCCTTAAAACTAACACTGTTCACAGTGTTCTGCCCGGAAAGGTTCAGCGTGTTGCCCGTGACTAAGTCGCTCGTCGTCGGAAAGTTGGTCGTTCCGGTTCTGAAGCCGCCGTAAACATATCCGTTCACCGTGGCAGTATGAAGCGTCACCGTATTGTTTATGGCGGAGCCATCGATTCTGTGGCGGCTGTTATGTAATAACCAGCCGCCAACAACACCTGTCGTCACTGTGGCGCCATTCAACGTCACCTGATTCCCATTGACCGCATTTTGGGTGTGCGTTAAAGAATTACTACTACTTAACATCCCGCCAAATACATAGCCAAACACCGAACCGCCGTTCATGGTGAAAGAGTTTCCCGTCACGAGATATTTTTTTGCACTGTCAGAAGGGGTCACAATATATCCGCCACCATACCATGCTCTGCTATGCGCATCCCCCCAAAGCTTGACATTCGTCAGCGTTACTGTGTTGCCCGTCGCATTGCCATTCTTTGTAACTCCACCACCGATAGAGCCCAGTATATACTCCTTGGTGCCGCCGCCTGTCAGAGTGACATGGTTCCCGGACACATTGCCGCTCGTTGTGCTCGCTCCGGTAATGCTTGTGAAATTCCACACATCCTGCCCCGTCACATGGTAGCCGGTAAGAGGGTCGTCGCCATTTTCAGCGTAGCCGCCCCTAATATACCAGTAATCGTTCTTCCAATCGCCGCCCGTGACGGTCAGCGTCTTTCCCGCAGGATTTGCATTTATTTCTGTCACGCCGGTTGAAGTTTTGATTGTAGTTATTGCATCTTCACCAGCCTGAGCACCATCATAATATAGCTTGTTATCATCCGCCGGATTAAGGGAAAGACTGTGCTCCGCCGCCGCCTCGGCGCTTCCCCCCGCCATCCACAGCGAGACGCAAAGCGCCAGTGCAAGATCCTTCTTTCTGGAATGGATAGCGCGATGTTTCTTGTGCATTGTGTGTTTCTTCCTTTCTATATGTGCATGGGTTGGATTGACTTTGGGTATGGGAGAAGATATGATATAGGAAAAGGGGATGATTCGCATGGAAATGGCAGTGTCTTTTAACGCCGCCGAAGCTGCCAAGATTGAAAACTGCGCCGCGTTGATGAATATGAGCGCATTGGAGTTTGTGCGCGGGGCGGTCTTGGCGCGTGTGGAGCATGAGACGGCTTTTCGCGATGCAAAAACCATAGCGGCGGTTGACGCCGCGATTGAAAGCCTCCGGGAATCCAAGGGGACGCCCCTCACTTCTGAGGATATGCCGCAGCTTTTGGACAGGATCGCCGACGTCCGTGTAGAGCAGATTGCGGCGGAACGGCTGTCGAAACCGATGGGGAAAGGAATCTCTTTTGACGAGATGCTTGCAAAATGTGGGCTTACGCAAGCCGATCTGGACGCCGTGCCGGAGGATGAGATCGAATGAACGAATGGGCGGTCATATATACGCCAAAGGCACAGGAAGACTTATTGCGCCTCGACAAATCTGTCCGTGCCCGGGTGCTGAAAACCATTGCCCGGGTTCGCCTTAATCCGCTTCCCGTCACGGAGGGCGGCTATGGAAAGCCTTTGAGCGGCGAATTGTCTGGTTGTCTCAAGGTCAAGTTCCGCCGACTCGGTATCCGCGTCGTGTATCGGCTTCATCGGACGGAGCATGGAATGGAAATCATCGTGGTCGGAATGCGCGCTGATAGCGAAGTTTACGCCATCGCTGCAGAACGGCTGAAACAGATGATAACGGATTGAATACGTTTTGCCCCCCGAACATGCCACTGGCATGTTACGGGGGCTTTTTTTATTGCCTTGGAACCCTCTTACCGCGCCGCTCGCCGTCAGCCCTGCGGGGTTTATGGAAAATTTCAAGGTAAGAAATTCTTACTTTAAAATTTTCAACCAAACGATTCCGTATCCTAGCCCTCCCCAAGGGGGAGGAGCGAAACAGTCCAGTGGACTGTTTCGGGCGAAGACGGTGGGTGAGGTGGCTATAGCGTCACGCTAATGCCAGTCGTTACGTCGCTAAAC
>CAMVIO010000251.1 GCA_947167555.1 uncultured Selenomonadales bacterium | reverse complement strand
ACCACCAACGCGCAAATGGCGTATGCGTCCGTGTCGGCGTCTCTGAAGACGACGCAGGCGCAGAAGAAGGACGAGAAGGTTGCCGAGAAGCCTGAAAAGACTATGGGCGACGCTTACTCCGTCAACATCTCGGCTGCGGCGAAGGACGCGGCGAAAAATGCCAAGGTTGAGGGCGCGGGCGCCGAGAAGGCGAAAGGACTGACCGCGGATCAGGTGCGCCAGCTTCAGGACATGACCGATCAGAGCTACACGATGATGATCCAGGCCATGACCGAGCAGAACATGAAGGTGCAGAACCTGTTCAACGAGGGCATCTATTCGCTGAACTTCGGCGGCACGCAGATCGGCATCGAGAACTTCATGCTCCCGCCGGTAGGCACGACGCCGGAGGAGGCGCAGGCCGCAATCTCCGAGGGCGGCGCGTACTCCGTCGAGGCCGTCTCCGACCGTATCTTCGGATTGGCCGAGGCTCTCGCGGGCGGCGATTCGGGCAAACTGTCCGAGATGCGCGCTGCGGTGGAGGAAGGCTTCCGTCAGGCCGGGATGGTCTTCAAGGACATCACCGGCAAGGACGATATGCCGCAGATCACCCACGACACTTATGCCGAGATCATGAGCCGCTTCGACAAGAAGACGGCGGAGATGGGCGGCGCCTGATTCCCCGTTCTGTTCAGTATTTCCATAAAAATATGCCGCGACCCTGCGCCATGGGGTCGCGGCTTTTTTGCGTCTGCTTATGCTCCCTCGATCAATTTCTTCCGCGCTCGCAGGAACAGGGCGAGGGAGAACAGCACACACCCCGCCACATAGAATACATATTTCATGCCGAGCCAAGTGGCTACCACGCCGCCGAGGACCGGGCCGAGGATCGAGCCGATCTGCTGGACGGCGAACATCATGCCGAAGATGCTGCCCTTGACGTCGGGGGAAGTGTTTTTCGCCAGCAGCGCGTTGATGGACGGGTGGACGGCGCAGAAGAAGACGCCGCAGACGAACTGCATGGCGGCATAGATATGGAGGTTTGTCACCGAGCCCTGGATGAAGAGACCGACGCCCGCCAGCGGGATCGCGGTCAGGGCGGCGCGGAGATACCCTTTGTGCTGGCCGAACCAGCCCCAGGCCGGGGCGGCGATGACGCCCGCGAAGCCGCCGAGGGAAAAGATCATGCCGGAGACGAAAATGATATTCGGCAGCTCCCCGGCGAGGGACGTGATATACGTGGTCATGATCGGCTGGAGGATCAGGATGACCATCTGCATGACCGCCGAGGCGGAAAGCAGCGTCCGCAGCACGGGAATCTTCAGCAATGCAAACGGGCTGGGCGCGGGCGCCTTCTCCGCGTTCTTTTTCCGGGACGGGTCCGGCGGCTCCTTGATGACGAAAATGAAAATGATGCAGTTCAGCATCAGCGCGGCGGAAGCCACGAAAAACGAGGCGCGCATCCCGAAGGCCTCCGCCAGAACGCCGCCGAGCAGCGGCCCGATGACGCCGCCGGCGGTCATCGCGCTCTGCATGACGCCGAGGCAGACGCCCAGCTTGTCCGGCGGCGCGTACATCGTCATGATCGCGAGATCCATCGGCCAGAGTCCTGCGGCGAAGCCCTGGAAAATACGCATTCCGACCAGCTCCAGCGGCGACGAGACGACGCCGCCGAGGAAATAGCTGACGGACAGCAAGAGGCTCGCGCGGATCGCCATCATCCGCTTGCCGTGGGTGTCCGCCATGCGTCCCCAGATGGGCCCCATGATCGCGCTGACCACGAAGCTGGCTGAGAACACGGCGCCTGACCAGAGATTGACGTTCTCCATCGGCACGCCCAGCTCGTGGGTCAGATACATCGGCAGGAAGGGGATCAGCATCGTATAGCTTGACGCCATGAAAATGACGTTGCCTGTCAAAACGGCGAGCACAACTTTCCAGCTCACTGCGGTTCCTCCTTTCGATGTATTTTTTTATTGTAACACGTTTATGGCGGTTCGGCGGAAAATTTTTTCGAAAAAATGTTTCGCGTGATTAGAGGCTGTTGAAAGCGATAGCTTTTTACAGCCTATTATGCAGGTGCAGCCTGTAACAAACGAACATAACATGAAAATAAAATAAAAATATTTGTCTGGCTTTCGAAATGTTTTGCGGTTTGTTTCTTGCGGCGAAAAGCATTATAATATGAGGGATTTCTGTAGCAAAAGAGGCGAAACGGTTTGGAATTGTCTGCGGCGCATATCGGATTTATGCTGGCGACGGTGGCGCTGGTCCTGGGCGGCGGCATTTACGCGGCGCGCTCCGTGAAATCGGCGGAGGGGTATAGCCTCGGCGGGCGCGCGGCGGGCGCGCCGATGGTGGCGGGTACGATCGCCGGTACGGTTATCGGCGGCAGCGCGACGGTGGGGACGGCGCAAATGGCTTTTTCCGTCGGGCTGTCGGCCTGGTGGTTCACGCTGGGTTCCGGCATCGCGTTCATCGTCATGGGGCTTTTTTACGCGAAGCGGCTCCGGGCGTCGGGGCTTACGACGATTCCTGAGCTTTTGGTGGAAAACTACGGTGCGAAGGCGGGCGTCGTCACCAGCGTCGTCGCGTCGATGGGAATTTTTTGCAGCGCGGTATCCACCACGCTGCCCGGCGTCGGCATCCTGTCGGCGGTGCTGGGGATTTCGCCATACGCTGCGGCGGGCGTGCTGCTCGCGCTGGTCGTGCTTTACGTCTTTTTCGGCGGCATGAAAAGCGCGGGCGTGGGCGGTATATTGAAAATGGCCGTGCTTTGGGTGAGCCTCGCGGCGGCGGGAATCGTCGCTTGCGGCGCGCTGCCGTCGGGCGCGGATTTTTCGGCGGTGTTTCCCGGCGGCGGCTGGCTGAGCCTGTTCGGGAACGGCGTCGGCAACGGTCTTGCGCATCTCGCTTCGATGCTCGTCGGCATCCTCTGCACCCAGACGTATGTGCAGGCGATTTTCTCCGCTTCGAATCCCAGAACGGCGGCGTTGGGCGCGTTCCTGGCGGCGCTGATCGTGATTCCCGTCGGGCTTCCCTGCGTCGCCGTCGGTCTGTATATGCGCGCCTTCGAGCCGGACGTCTCGCCGCTGCTCGTGTTGCCGATTTATCTTGCCGAGCATTTGCCCCCGTGGCTGGGCGGCGTCGCGCTGGGCGGCGTCATGCTCTCCATCGTCGGCTCCCTCGGCGGGCTGGCCCTCGGCGTCGGCACGATGATCGCGAAAGATATCCTGGCCCGGGCGTTTTTCGTGGAGGACGAAGGCAAAAAACTGCTGCTGCTGCGCGTCGTGGTTCTGGTGGTGGTGGTGTGCGCCTGCGCGACGGCCATCGCGAACATGGGGATGCAGGTACTGATCCTGACCTATCTTTCCATGGCGCTTCGGGGCGGCGGCATCTTCCTGCCGCTGACGCTGGCGGTGTTCCGCCCGAAATGCGTGGCCCCGCGCTGGGCGCTGCTCTCGATGGTAGTTTCCACCGCCGTCGCGGTGCTGTTCTCGACGGTACTGACGCCCCCGGTCAATCCGCTCTTCATCGGCCTCGCGGTCAGCGCGGTGCTGCTCGCGCCGGGGCTGATTGCATCGCGAAAAGTGGAATAACCTTAACGGTCTGTATATAGAAAAAGAAACAAAAAACGTGCGCTTGACGTGAAAATACCGTCAGGCGCACGTTTTGTTTATGGATTTCGTATTATGGAGAAAAGCGAAAAAATGTTTCACGTGAAACAAACGAACATAACATGAAAA
>CAMVIO010000250.1 GCA_947167555.1 uncultured Selenomonadales bacterium | reverse complement strand
GGTATAAAGGTCTATGCCGTTTTCCGCCTTGAAGCACTCAAACCGGAGGGTTTTATAATTTTCCCCCAAGAGCTTGATAATCGGCAATAAGGAATAACTGCCAAATTCCGTAAAGCTGCCTCCGTTGACCGGGTCCGTCAGTTCTCGGGTGTCCCAGCCCGGCAATATCCTTGTAAAAGCGGATTCAACATCCCGGATTTCCCCGATGATTCCGCTCTGCAGCATGGACAGCAGCCGTATGAAACCGGGCGTGTACGCTGTTTTCAGTGCCTCCATGAGAATGAGCCCTTTTTCTTCGGCAATGTTGAACAGCTCTTCCGCCTCGGCCTTATTCAATGTAAGCGGTTTTTCGCACAAGACATGCTTGCCGTGCAGGAGAGCATTCTTCGTATATTGATAATGGAATTGATGCGGCACGCACACATCCACAGCGTCCACATGAGTATAGAATTCTTCTTCGTCATCCGTATAGAATTCGCAGTCCATTTCCTCGGCAAATTTCTTTGCGCTCTCGATATGCGGATTGAACACGCCGGCAAATTCCATGCCGCTCACATATTTTGCCTCGGGGATGAAGCGACGGGCAATGCGCCCGCTCCCCATGAGCCCCATACGAATAATCTTGTTGTT
This sequence comes from uncultured Selenomonadales bacterium, assembly GCA_947167555.1. Classification (GTDB taxonomy): domain Bacteria; phylum Bacillota; class Negativicutes; order Selenomonadales; family Selenomonadaceae; genus RUG12372. The sequence continues at coordinate 3,119 of CAMVIO010000250.1, read as the reverse complement.
TGCAATCCGCTTCATGGTGCTGGATATGCCTTTTGTCCGTTCAAGGTACCGCACTTCGCAGAAATCCTTGAGATAATCGAATTTCCCGGTCCAGTCGGAGCCCAGGACAAATATATCCACGTCGTATTTTTGTATATCCTCGACCTTTTGCCCGACATGATCCTCCACAATCACTTCATCGGCAAAGCCCGTTTTCTTGACATTCTCGATACGGGTCATGATGGAATCCATCACATTGAGCTTTCCTCTTGCTTCGTCAAAGCTTTCCGTGGTCACGCCGACAATCAGATAATCGCCGAGAGCTTTCGCCCTTTTCAACAGGCGATAATGCCCTTCGTGAAAAAGATCGAAGGTGCCGTATGTGATTACTTTGATCATACTTTATTCCTCTTTCATGGCAAGCTTTTCCAGAACGAATCGATAGATTTTTTCTCCCGAAGTTCCGTCCACATTGGCGGCGATCTTTTCAAAAGCGCGAATCTGACGTTCCCGGTTGTGGGGATTTCCGGTGATTTTTCTTTCAATAAAGTTTTCTAGGGAATTGAACGCGTCTTCATAGCAACCGTACTGGATTGCTTCGGAGATTTCCCGAAAACCGTCGGCATGCTGCTTCAGCTCGTCCTTGTCAAAGGTCACATCAAGCTTGCTAAATTTTTTTGTGGTTTGATCGTATTGATACCATTGACGCTCCGGAGCGTACCAAAACAGGATTTCCTGTTTGTCCGGCAGGTAGCCGAAGCCGCCGACGGAACCGGCAAAGAAGTAGCCGTTTTTGCCCTTTATATCTACAGGGAAAGGAACTTCCCACAACTCGGCAGCGCCCGTTTCTTTGTGTATCTTGACGAATCGATTGCCCCAGTAAGGTATCAGATAGAAATAATCCCCATCATCGAGGCCGCTGGCAAACGGCTTGTCCTCGCAGGGGAAGTCAAAGGGGTAGTAATGACACACAAAGCCCTCAGGGAACGCGTCATATTCCCGATATTCTCCTGTCATCGGCCGCCATCGGGTAACCGTATGCCCCACATAGGGCAGCATCCAAAAGTCATCGTCTTCGCCGGGCAACATTCCGAGACAGCCGCAATGGTTGTCCGGGCTGCCGGCCATCAGCGACTGTACTTCCAAGGTCCCGCTATGCAAAGCGACGACCTGTCGGCTGCTGGGGGACGCCAGCAGGAGATAGTCCTGCCATACGGCTATGCCGCCCAAGCGCCATTCTTCGTTGACTTTTTGCACGTTGATTTCATTGAGCCCACGAATATATTCTATTGCTTCGGTCGCAAGGTCTAAGCGGATAATCGCCGGATATTGGAACGGCAGCAAGAAGACATATTTTCCGATATGTACCGGACCGCGAAAAGCGCCTGAGCGTTCCATATACCGTTCCAAGGAGATTTTGCGCTCGACCTTGTGGTCCCCGATGACCAAGATATCCTGCGCGTTGGCCGGGAAGACATATACTTTTCCTTCCAGTTCCAGAACGCAGGAGTAGTATCCTCCGGCAGCGTACTCCGACAAGTCGCAATAAAAATGATAGTGATAGTCATGGTTCGGGGCGTGATACAGCTTGTTCCCTTGGGTAATCATCCAGTCCTTGCCTTCCAAAGAGAAGCCCTTGACAATCTCCCCGCGCCAGTCATCTTCCTCCGGGGCAGTGTGGATAAGATTGTTCAGCAGGAACATCGGCTTCCCCGCGAGCCCAAAAAGAGCGGTTACGCTGGTGGCGCTGTCGCCGACGTAGGCGTCGGAAAGAGCAATGGCATTCTCGATATCCGGCGTGTCGTCGTAGATTCCGATATTATCCCGAATGAAACGATCTTTTAAACGATCATATTCCGGCTTGAATTCCTTCCTGTTGGAATTGAAGGTCGATTCCATCAATGGATGGGGGCGCCAAAGCAAGCAGACGTTTCTGTTTTTTTGGAAACTGTCGAATACATACTTCATCTTTTGCAGGAAGGAGGCTGTATTGCCGAGCATCCCACTGATGCTTGTATTGTAAAAACAGACTCTGCGCCCTTGCATTTGCTTTTTCCAATTTGGCGGCGGCTCGGGCGGATTTTGACAGAGCCGGAGCACTTTATCGAATTTGGGTGAGCCCAGCGGGACGATTTTTTCCGTAGGAACCGCCGGGTCAAAGTTTTTGCAGAATTTCTCCGATTGCACGACGATATAATCCACAAAGCGATACGCCGAGCAAAAACGCCATGCTTCCCCCATCTCCCCGCTAGTCGTGTAATACGGGATATAAACCAAGAGCTTCGTCTGTTGCTTCAGTTTTTCCGAATAATAGCGAGCCTCGACGGAGGTGACTGTGTTATATGCATCGTATGGATTATGAATAAAGATAGCGTCAGGCTGGATCTCTTCAAGATTGAAGTCCTCCCAATCCACCGTCGGCACATCTTTCGGAAACAACTCCCTTTCACAATGCCATTCCGCCACAGTATGCTCCGGCGTCAGGTCGGCGTATGGAATCGGCATGACGTAGGCGATGCAGTGTTCTTTATCCTCGTCCGCCGCTTTCCAGACGCTTTCCAGGCTGTCCCACATACTTACTTTATAGGGTAAAAAAAAGATTTCCTTTTTGAAGGTCGTTTCCTTTTGGGTTTGGGTGATCGTGTATTGCAGGAGTTCGCTGCACAGGGAAACAATTTCCTCTTTGTCCGGCGCGTTTACAGCCAACTGGTCGATGGCAAGCAGAAGGCCGTCGTAGGTGTCTTTGTATTCGGCAAAGCGATTTTCGGAAAGGCCCTGAAAACACAAATCGCGTGCCTGCACGAGCGCGTTGCGCATCGCGTTCAGGTCACGCGAATAAAAGGGCGGCATGGCGTTCAGGCCGTCCCGGACGATGTTCAGTTGTTTCAGCAATCTTTCCTTGATCGCCATTTCCCTCGCCTCCGAATCCTTTCTTCGGAGAAGGTCTGCAAAGACAGACTTCACCTCGTCTTGTAAATATACATAATTTTATAACGAATTGGCGGTTCTGTCAATCAATGCAAGGAGTTTGCCGAAAGAATTGTCATCCTCTTATCCTCTGTTTCCGTCTGCCAATGCAAATGCGGGGCGCATGGCTTCGATGGCTGCGCGGCTCAAGCCGTTTTGTCTGGCAATCGTCC
>CAMVIO010000249.1 GCA_947167555.1 uncultured Selenomonadales bacterium | reverse complement strand
GGGCGAAGTCGCCGTTCTTTATCCGCCTGCGGTCTTTTGCGGGAAGCAAGGATTCTGGGATTAACAGGCGCATCTCTTCCTCGAATATTTTTTTCGAGGCAATCAGCGGGTGATCCTCGTTGACGCTGGCGAATATCAGGTCAATCCCGCCGTCGAGCAATCGGGAAACGAGCTCGGAATTTGTGGTTTCCACCAGCCGGATTCGGATATTCGGGCGCAGATTGCGGTAGGCGGACAGGATCGGCGGCAGCAGGAAGCGCCCGCGTGTCGGAGCGACGCCGACGGAAAGCTCGCCCGCTTCGTTCCCGGAAATGTCGTCGAATTCCTGCCGCATGGAACGGTACAGGGAATCGAAACGGCGGGCGTATTCGTAAAATACGCGTCCCGCATAAGTAAGCGCGAAGTCCGGCTTCCGACGGAACAGCGTGCAGCCCAGTTCTTTTTCGAGGGCGGCGATATGGGCGCTCAAGGTCTGCTGCGTGATATGGAGCCGCGCCGCCGCGTGGCTGATGCTCTTTTCCTTCACGACTTCAAGGTAATACTGCATCGGTAAAAGATTCATCGTCATCCCTCACAGTTTTTTACCTGTAGTATATATCGAATTTTTACAGTTTGCAATCTGATACCGCCTCGGATACAATGACGGCAGAAATGTTGATTCGGGGAGATTGCAATGAAAAAGCAAACAGCACTTTTATCCGGCCCGCTGGCGTTCCTCGTCGTGTATTTCGCCGCGCAATCCTTCGGCTCTGCCGCGGCAGGGGCGCTGGGGATGGCGGCGTGGATGGCGCTTTGGTGGGCGCTGCGTCCCGTCGCGATTGCCGTGACGGCGCTGCTGCCTATCGCCGTGAATGCGGCGCTGACGCTGATCCCGAACGTAGAGGTCATCAGCCAATATTTTTCCGAGATCGTGGTGCTGCTGCTCGGGGCCGACCTGATCTGCCTGACATGGAGCCGCACCGGCCTCGACAAGCGGGTGGCGGTCAAGGCGCTGTCGGGCATCGGCACTTCGATGAAGCAGCAAATTTTCGCGTGGCTCGGCGCGTCGGTGGTGCTGTCCGTATTCCTGCCGAATGTGGTCGTCGCGGCCATCCTCTGTCCCGTCGCGGCTGCCATGCTGAAGTTCGTGAGCGGCGGGGAAACGGACGCGAAGACGGCGGCGCCGATCCTGCTTGCCATCGGTTGGGGCAGCGGCATCGGCGGCTTCGGTTCGCCCATCGGCGGCGCGGCGAATCTCGTGGCGATTTCTTATATCGAGAAATTCACCGGCGCCGAGTTCATGTATGTGGATTGGGTGATCCGCTTCCTGCCGATTCTCGCGCTGATTTTCCTGCTGAATCTCGTCTTTTTGCTGCGGCTGATCCGGACTGCCTCTGACCTTTCCGGCTCCGCCGAATATTTTCGCGGTCTTTATAAAGAATTCGGGGCTTGGAAACGCGGGGAAAAGATTGCGCTTGCGCTGTTTGTGCTCGCGACGCTGCTGGCGTTCCTGCGCCCGCTTTATGCGGCGCTGCTGCCCGGCATGAAGCCCGCCTATGTGTTCCTGTCGTTGGGGCTTCTCGTTTTCGTGCTGCGGGACGAAAACGGCGAGGCGATGTTGGACTGGGATTATGCCCAAAGTCATGTGATGTGGGGCATGATGTTCCTGTTCGCCAGCGGCATGGCGCTGGGGCGGATGCTGATCGGGACGGGCGCGGTCAAACGCCTTGCGGAGATGATTGCCGCCAGCGAGCCCTCCGGCGGGCTTCCGATGATCGCGTTGTTCAGCGCCTTCGGCTGCCTGCTGACGGAGCTTTCCAGCAACACGGCGGCGGCCTCGATTGCGCTCCCGGTGGTGATCAGCATCGCCGAAGCTACGGGGCTGAACCCTGTGCCGTATCTTTTGATTACGGTAGTCGCCGTGAACTGCGCCTACGTCCTGCCGGTCTCCACAAGGGCAATCCCGGTTTCCTACGGTCTCGACGCGGGGCTGCAGATACGGGAAGGCTTGAAGCTGACAATCCTGAATGTGGCAGCCGTGACGGTCATAGGTTGGCTGTGCCTGCGATATTTGCCGATATTTTCGGAGCTGTAAAAACAGATAAAACAAAGGCTTCGGACAGATAAAAAATGCTGTCCGAAGCCTTTTTGCGTGGCAAATGTTATGACCGCAATCCTTTTATTTCCTGGCCAATAGGAACACGCCGCCCAAAATCATGGCGGAGCCTAGGGCGTCCATGAAGGCGAAGGGAATGCCAAGCAACAGGACGGAAAGGGCGATCGCAGTAAGCGGCTCTATGGAGCCGAGGACGCTGGCTTCCGTCGGCTGGATGTATTTCAGGCTGCCGAGGTAACAGCCGAAGGCGACGACCGTGCCGAAAATGATGATATAAGCGTAAATCATCGCGGCGGTCGCATCCCAATGTCCCTTGAATTCCCAAGGGGGACAGAGAAAGGCGAGCACGATGCCGCCGATGAGCATGCCCCAGCCGATAATCAGCGTCGCCCGCCATTTGCGGATCAGTCGCTTCGGCTGCACGGTGTAGAAAGCGGCGGACAATGCCGAAAGAAGTCCCCATATCACGGCCACGGCAGGAATGGAAAGCTGCCCGAGGTCGCAGTGGGTGACGAGCAGGAATGTCCCGAGGACAGCCAGGGCTACGCAGAATAAATCGCGGGATGGCGGAAGCCGGCGTGTGGAAATTGTCGTGTAGCAGACGATGACAATCGGCATCAGGTATTGCAGCACGGTGGCCGCCGCCGCGTTCCCGTGCTTTATGCTGGCGAAATAGGTGTATTGCACCGCCAGCATGCCGATCAGCGCGAAGGCAATCAATTCCTTTGCGTCCTGCCGGTCACGCCAGACGGCAAGGAGATTCGCACGATGGAAGAAAACGTCGAGAACGAGCAGGATGGTTCCCGCCAAAAGCATACGGGTGACGACCAGCCATTCCGTCGTGAACGCGCAGTCCTGAAGCAGATATTGTCCCGCCACGCCGCTGCCGCCCCACATGGCGGCGCCCAAGGCCGCCATCAGCAGCCCTTTTTTATGTTCCGGCACATCCATCACCTCCGAAGCGGGAATGTATCCATCATACCACAAATGCAGATGTTTTCCACTCTTTCGTGAAGAAATCGCGGATTTTGCAAGCATAGATTTTCGTGTGGCCGCGTACTATAATATAACGAAGAGAAAGGAGGATTGCGCGTGAGCGATATCCATAAAATTTCAGCCGTCTATTTGCTTGTCGTCAATATTGCCGCGTTTGCCGTCTACGGCTGGGATAAGATGTGCGCCAAGCGGGGCATGTGGCGCGTGCCGGAAAAGATATTGCTGCTTCTCGCGTTTCTCGGCGGCAGCGTCGGCGCGATGGCGGGCATGGCAATCTTCCGCCACAAGACGCTGCACCTGAAATTCCGGTATGGCGTGCCGCTGATTTTGATCTTGCAGCTTATCGGATTGATTTATCTGCATTTGTAACAAAGGAGTGATTTTCATGCCGTTGGAAATCGTGAGAAACGACATTACAAAAATGAAGGTGGACGTGATCGTCAACAGCGCCCATCCGACGCCCGAGGTGGGCGGCGGCGTGGACTACGCCATTCACCGTGCCGCGGGGCCGGAGCTGATTGCCGAGCGGAAGAAAATCGGGGACATCGCCACGGGGACGGCATTCATCACCCCCGGGTTCAAGCTCCCCGCGAAATACGTCGTCCATACCGTGGGCCCGATTTGGCAGGACGGGAAGAAAGGGCAGCGCGAGCAGTTGGC
>CAMVIO010000248.1 GCA_947167555.1 uncultured Selenomonadales bacterium | reverse complement strand
CCGCTTTCAAATATGGTAACGCGATTCCGCCGGCTTCCTCGCTGCCTGCGGTCATTCCGCCGGAAGACGCATGGAATGCCGCATAAATCGGCTTTCCCTGATATGTCATTATTTCTCCTCGCGTCGCCGAAACTGCCCGGAGCCCTTCCGGACTTTCCGATGCAATACCTCCGTAAACTTGGCAATGTGTCGTTGCACAAACGTCATATCCGTCCTCATCGTGAAGTCCCAATGAATAGACGGCAAATGTCCGGGCTGCCACCGCTTGCGCTTTCAACGCCTCCATCGGCCAACTCGGACTCATTTCTTCCGAAATGACCCCGCCGATATAATCATCAAGTTTGACTTCATTAATCACAGTGATTGTCCCATCCTGTGCCAAAGTCAACACAATATTTCCATGATATTTTTTCCCGGCGACGGAAAGATAGCGCATCGTCCGGGAATCCGCAATCGAAAAACGAACTGATTTTGCGGAAATCGCCTTGCCGTTGATAGCAAGTTGCCGTCCCTGAATGGTGACAGTCGTCATCTTATTTCCCGCAATTTTATCGATCCCTTGTCCTGTCAAGGCGTCGCGAACCACATAGGCGTCGTCCGCAATGAGAACTGCCGATGCTTGCCCGTCGCTCAATCCGACGCGAATCATCGGCTCTTCTTTTGGAACACGCCCACGTCGTTCCGGGCGTTCTTCCTTTTTCGCTCCGCTCCCGGCTGTTGCCGACGGTTTGTCCGGCACCATTTCCGGCGAAAGTTCTTTTGCCGCCGCAAAGCATACGCTGGATAGCAGCACCCATAAAAATGCCATGCAAAGTATTTTCCAACATACGGATCCATGATTTCGATACAAAAGAACTTCTCCTTTCCCTTTCATATTTAATCCTCCAAATCATGCTTCAGCAGCAGCCTTGCGCGCTTTATTTGCTTTTCTTACGGCTTTTTGCATGACGCGGCTGTATCGTTCCTCTTCGCTGAATACGCAACCACAATAACCTTGCCGATACAGCCCCATTTCAAGACTGATATCAATACCTTCCTGCCAACCGGAACGAAAATCGTCATAATAAAATTCAACGTCATAAACCTCAGCAAAATGCTCCGCAAGCTCTCGCATGAGCTCATGCTGCTGATAAATACTGTAGAAAAGTGTCGAGGTAAATGCAGTAAACCCATTCTCGGAAGCAAAACGAGCCGCCTGTCCCAGTCGCCACGTATAACACATCCGACAGCGATCTGCCTTTATTGCCTTATAAGACTCAACAAAACGGAGCGCTTCTTCCTGCGTACCTGCAACAGGAGAAACCACTTCTTTCTCAGCCGCCAATGCACGCCGCAAAAAATCACGCAGAAGGAATTGCTCGTCCGTCAATAATTTCATTTGCGTTTTTTCCGCAAAATCCTTCGCCGTTTTCAACCGCTTTTCCCATTCCTGATACGGATGGATATTCGGGTTGAAAAAATAACCGACGGGTTCGATTCCATCTGCGCGTAATTTTTTCAACGGATAGCATGAGCAAGGCCCGCAGCATATATGTAGCAAAAGCTTCATTTCTTCTCCCAACGCAGCATAGTAGCTTTTATCGACCTCAGTGCTCACGTTTTTGTTTTATAGACTCGTGCGGAAATAGAAGATGCAGATAAACAGCACCGTCAGGACAATCATGATCGTATCGGCAATGCTCGTCCGATAGTTGTCCGGACTGTACCGCTTCTTCTCGTGGAACGGTCTGGCGTCAAGGAACTGCATTGGATTGTCCGTAACGAACATGATCTGCCGCACGCCGACGCCCCATGCATGACCAAGGCTCCGGCAAAGGCCGAAGCAAAGATATGCTATGCCCAGCACGAAAGACTTAAACGGCCGACGATAGAACCAATCGGTATCGAGAGATGTCGCCGTATGTGGTTCCATCCTCGGCAAGAACATCAGGAACGGAATTACTGCCACGAACCCCATGATCAGCTGATTGGAAAAATGCATCACTGTATATGGGACATATCCCACCGGCCCAAACGGCAGGAATTGATACAGGCTGAACTCCGGAAAACAACCGATGACCGTGCAAAGGATTGCTCCCAAAACCATCGCGATTTTCATATTGCTTTCAATCGGACGCTGTTCCGGCGCCATGCCCTTGTCCGGCGCAAGAAAGATGAAATACATCATCTTGAAGCAGATTGAAAGGAAAGTACCAACGCTGGCCAATTCCAAAAGCAGGGCAACCATCCCCATATGAGCTTCTTCCGCCGCCTCAATGGTCACCATTTTGCTGACGAAGCCGTTGAAGAAGGGAACGCCTGCAATAGAGAACGCGCCGACGATGAAGCAGATAAACACAAGCGGATACCGCTTCGCCATACCGCCGAGCTGATTGATCTTTCGAATTCCGGTAGCGTATGTGATTGCATTACAACACATGAAGAGCAACGATTTAAATAAGATATCGCAAACGGCATGAGAAGTCGCGCCGTTCATGCTCATCGAGGTGCCGATGCCCGCGCCCGCTACCATATAGCCAACCTGACTAACGATATGATACGAAAGAAGCTTGATCATATCGTTTTCCATGACGGCATAACAGGCACCGTAAAGCGCCATCAAAACGCCGATGTCGATCAGCAACTCCGCGCCGCCGAAGATGCGAAGAAGCGAATATACGGCAACCTTCGTCGTATAACTGGACATGAATACACTGCCCGTAAGCGTCGCCGCCGGATAGCCGTCGACGAGCCAGCCGTGCATCGGAACCGCCGCCACATTGATACAAACGCCGACAAAAATAGCCCAAAAAGCCGCGTCATACGGACCCGACATCAAATTGCGGATAAGAATATCGCCCTGAACGAGCTTCATAATGACGCCAAACAGAACGAGATTACCGCTAAGCGTATGAACCAGCAGATATCGAATACCCGCACTCCGACTCGTCGGTCTCGGATCGTTCCAGATCAGGAAAGTCGATGTGACAGCCTCCAGCTCCCAAAAGAACAGGAAGGTAATCCAGTCGTGAGCTAAGACGACACCGATGGACGAGCCGACATAAGCCATCGAACAGAGCGCTTCCAGTGGACTCTTATTGTGACAGCTATATATACCGCCAATCAGTCCAAAGACACAGAAAATGACCGCAAAAACCCAGCTCAAGGAATCGACATAGAGATAATGGATCGTATAATCCGCAAGGAATTTGAATGTCAAATCCGTTCCCGGCGCGATATGGAGCATACCAAGCAGTGCCAGCACCGGACAGCAAGCAAGAATCATCCTGCGCTCCTTCGGCGCGCAAAGCGCGGCGAGGAAACCGACGAGGATGAAGATGATACCCGGATGAAAATTCTCAAACATCGGCATCATCGCATCCTTTCTCATAATAATCTTCGTCGCGTTGCAAAAGCGGCGTCATGATGAGCTTAGCGAGGATAATCAAAATCCAGCATCCGACGAATGCAAAAGCAATCATTCCTCCCGGTTTCTGGAGAAGGTACTCCGATTCGCTGTAACCTCCTAACGCAAACGTCACAACGAAAACCACTAACGCAAGGATTGCCGCCAAAGCAATCACCTTGAAGCGCTTTGAACGATCACCAACAAGATCAATCACCCCAGCCACCTCCCCATCCGGCTGTAATTCCCGCAGACGCCATTTCACAAAGCTTGTAGAAATCAGGCGGGAACAGTTCAGGATCGACGCCGAGAATCAAAGCGAGAATCGCCGTAAAGCAAATCGGGATCAACATACAATAGCTTATAGA
>CAMVIO010000247.1 GCA_947167555.1 uncultured Selenomonadales bacterium | reverse complement strand
CTCAATATATTTTTTGTCCGCCATGGGCGCCCATTGGAACGGCGTGAACGGCTTCGGAATGAACGGATTGATGCTGAGCGCAAGCGTGCCGCGGCTTTCATGGCGTTCCAGATAATCCTTGAGCCGCCCTGCCAAATCCGTCACCGCGTCCACGTCGTCCTCCGTCTCGTAAGGCAAGCCGAGCATAATATAAAGGCGGTAATGGCGAATCCCCGCCGCCATGCCGAGATCCATCGCGCGAAACAGATGCTCTTCCTCGATTCCTTTGTTGATGACGGCGCGCATCCTCGCGCTGCCCGCCTCCGGCGCGAGCGTGATGGTCTTCATGCCGCTTTCGGCAAGAGACCGGATCATCGTCTCCGTCACGGAATCCGCGCGGAAGGACGCTACCGACATCGTCAACTCTTCTGAAAGGATATATTCGGAAAGCGCGTCGATCTCCGGATAATCGGAAATCGCCGCGCCCATCAAGCCGATCCGTTTTCCGTAAACCTTCGCAGCTTTTACAGCGTCTTCCAGGACGCCAAGGGAACGATTTCGCGGTCTTCGAAAGCAATAGCCCGCCATGCAGAAGCGGCAATGACGCCCGCATCCCCGCGCCGTCTCGATCAAGTACAGATTGAATTCCGTCTCGTCAGTCACGATCACTGTATGGGCCGGGAAATCGTCGAGATTTTTCACCCATTGGCGCTCGACACGGGATGGCGCGTCTCCGATGGGATAAATCTCTTCCAACTCACCCGATTCGTTATAATCATGTCCATAGAGCGACGGCACATAAATACCGGGGATATGGGAAAGACAGCGCAGCGTTTCCGCCCTGTCCGCACCGTCAGCCTTCGCGTCATGGTAAACGTCCATCAATCGTCCGATCGTCTCCTCGCCTTCCCCGATGACGAACGCGTCGACAAACAGAGAAAGCGGCTCGGGGTTGAACGTCGCGCAGGGACCGCCCGCAATCACCAGCGGCGACCGCTCGTCGCGTTCCTGCGCGAGCACCGGAACACGCCCAATCTCCAACATTTCGAGCAAATGAAAATAATCCATCTCAAAGGAAACGGCAAACCCGATAATAGCGAAATCCGAAAGCGGCGTCTGCGTTTCCATGCTCAGGAGCGGCGTCTGCGTGCGCCGATACTCATCAAGCTCCCGTCCGTCGGGCAAAAAAAAACGCTCGCACGCTGTATCCGGCCTGCGATTCAAAATATCGTAAATAATATGAAGACCAAGATTCGACATCCCGACAAAATACGAGTTCGGATACGCGAGAGCGAACCGCGTCCGGCCTCCTGCGGGATAGACAGTGTGCCCCTGCTCCCGCGCGAGACGAGCCGCCAGCTTCTCCTTCAGCTTCCAGTTCAAACCGTTCCCCCCGCGCTAGTTCTTCTCCGTTCTCGTCCGGAGCAATTCCTCCAGCTCTTCCTTGAACATGCTGATATCCGCGAATTTCCGATAGACGGACGCGAAGCGGATATAGGCGACCTCGTCGAAATTCCTCAGTTTTTCCATCACCATTTCGCCGATAGCTTTCGTCGTGACCTCGCGGTCCATCGTGTTTCGGAGTTCACGCTCGATCTCGTCGGCCAGCGCCACGACTTTTTCCGTGGGAATATTCCGCTTGTCGCAGGAACGGATCAGGCCGTTCAGCAGCTTGTCATGATCGAAAACGACACGTCGTCCATCATTCTTGATTACGATCAACGGCATTTTCTCCACGACCTCGTACGTCGTAAAGCGCCGACCGCAAGCCGTGCACTCGCGCCGCCGGCGGATCGAGTTCCCGTCGTCCGCCCCCCGAGAGTCAATGACACGGCTGTCCAGTTGTTTGCAATAAGGGCATCTCATTTTCCTGCACCTTCCGTCCGTTTTTTCTTGTCTTTCCAAGCTTTATTATCATTTTCTGACGGAACAAGGCATTTGCTTCCCTGCCCGATCAAATCTTCACGGTGCGCGAGACGAAGAGCCTCCCGCACGACGGCGCGATGCTTCGGCAGCCAATACTGCATCAATGCGCGCTGCCGCCGCTTTTCTTCCGGCTTTTTTGCCGTATAGACCGTCTCGCCTGTCAGCGGATGAAGTCCCGTATAATACATCGCCGTCGAGAGCGTTCCCGGCGTCGGAATGAAATCCTGCACCTGCTCCGGCCGATAGCCGAGATCGCGTATAAACTCCGCGAGCTCCACCGCGTCGGCCAGCGTCGCTCCCGGATGACTCGACATGAAATAAGGAACCAGATACTGCTTCTTGCCAAGCCGCGCGTTAAGTTTTCGAAACCGTTCGGCAAACCGCAAATAAACGGCGCGCCCCGATTTTCCCATCAATCGCGTCACGAAATCGCTGATATGCTCGGGCGCGATTTTCAACTGCCCGCTGATATGATGCCGGCAAATCGTTTCAAGGAAATCGTCCTTCGCCAGAAGCAGATAATCGAAACGGATGCCGGAACGGATAAAGACTTTCTTTACGCGGGGCACCGTCCGCAGCTTTTTCAATAAATCCAGATAGTCGCTGTGATCCGCAATCAGGCTACGGCAAGGCGTCGGCGAAAGACATTCCTTTCCCCTGCATGTGCCGCGGGAAAGCTGCTCGTCGCAGGACGGCCTTCGAAAATTCGCGGTCGGACCGCCCACGTCGTGGATATATCCCTTGAACCCTGGCAGCTTCGTCAAAATCTTCGCCTCACGCAGGATTGAATCATGACTGCGCCTTTGGATGATACGCCCCTGATGGGAAACAATCGCGCAAAAATGGCAACCGCCAAAGCACCCCCGATGGCTGACGATACTGAACTCCACCTCGCGCAAAGCGGGCACGCCGCCCTCGGCCTCATACCGCGGATGATACGTCCGCGTGTAAGGCAAGTCATAGATTTCATCCATCTCCGCCTCGGTCAGCGGCAGCGCCGGAGGATTCTGCACCACACAGGCCTCGCCGTTCTGCTGGGCGAGACGACGCCCACGGATTGCGTCCTGCTCCAGATATTCGAGCTTGAACGCCTCGGCAAAAGCTTTTTTGTCCGCACGAACTTCGTCAAAAGACGGCAATCTCAGGTAATCATAAACGTAATCGAAATCCGGCACACGATAACAGGTGCCCCGGACGTCCTGAATCGCGTCGATTTTCGTCCCGCGATGAAGCTCCGCCGCGATCTCGAGAATCTGCCGCTCTCCCATCCCATAGACGAGAAGATTGGCGCCGCTGTCCATCAACACGGAGCGGCGCACACGGTCTGTCCAGTAATCATAATGCGCCATACGGCGCAGACTCGCCTCGACGCCGCCTATCACAACCGGAACGTCCGGCCAAATCTCACGCAAACGGTTAGCGTAGACGACAACGGCCCGCTCCGGACGGCAGTCCGTCCGCCCTCCCGGCGAGTATGCGTCCTCCCGCCTCCGCTTTTTTGCCGCTGTGAACTTGTTGAGCAGGGAATCCATATTCCCGCTGGAAACGAGAAAAGCCAGCCGGGGGCGACCCAGCTGGCAGAAATCTTCCCTTCCGCGCCAGTCCGGCTGCGCAATCATACCCACCCGGTATCCGTGCTTCTCAAGAAGTCGGCAGAGTATGGCCGGTCCAAAGCTCGGATGATCGACATAGGCGTCCCCGGACACGAAAATAAAATCCAAAGTATCCCAGCCCCGCTCAGCCATATCCTGTTTTGTCATCGGCAAAAAAGCGTTCATGCTCTGTCTCCGGAGAAATTATTTGACGTCCTCGACTTTCCCGTTGGAAAACTTCTTTTCGACGACGGCGCCTTCTTTGCCGAG
>CAMVIO010000246.1 GCA_947167555.1 uncultured Selenomonadales bacterium | reverse complement strand
TGCGGGCTGGCGTTGTATTGCCAGCACTGCGGGAGCATTCATATCCATGATGTTCCTTATTTTGCCGACGAGCGGCAGACGAGGCTTTTGTGCGAAAGCTGCGGTCATGAAAAAGCGCGGCTGCTTCGTCTTTCCCGTGGGCGTATCGCCGTTGAAGCGAACTGCGTCGTCTGCGGGACGGAGAACCGCTTCGTGTACGCGCTTCGTCGTCTCCGCCATATCGGCCTTGAAAAGATTTACTGCGCGACGGATCGTTTTGAGTTGGGCTATATCGGGCGGCGCAGACGGATCGAGGAACTGATGCGATTCAACCAGGCTGAGTTCGAGGCGCTTCATCCTTACGACGGAAAGAATTTTATCGAGAAGCAGCGGATCCTGCTTGAAGCGCTGAACCGCGTTCACGATTTGGCGCGGAATGACGAGATTGTCTGTCCTTGCGGCTGCGAGGAGCTGACGGCGGATATCCGCGGCAGTTACATCGTGTTGGAATGCGAGCATTGCGGCAGCTTTTGCGTGCTCCGCGCGGAAAACGCGGGCGATCTGGAAAAGCTGCGCTTCGGCGTCGGCCTGAGAGCGCCGAGCCGCGCGTGATTGAATAAAGGAGATTTTTTGCGTCCCTCGGAGACTTCCGGGGGACTTTTTGATTTACAGTTGTTCTTACTAGGTGTATGACAAGACGTGTTTTCCGTCTTGTCGAAACGCATAAAAGGAATATTTTGTCTCTCGACAAAATCTGAACAATGGCGTTATAATAAAAAGGTCTGTTGTGGAAAATCTGTCTCGTAAGCGGATAGCTGCGGGCGGTATTATAGTTCCATATTATTTTTAGAGGGGGATCACGGTTTATGGGAAAGAAAATGAAGACGATGGACGGCAACACGGCGGCTGCGTATATCTCTTACGCGTTCACCGACGTTGCGGCAATCTATCCGATCACGCCGTCCTCGCCGATGGCGGAGCATGTGGACGAGATGGCGGCGCGGGGGGAGAAAAACCTTTTCGGTCAAAAGGTGCGCGTCATCGAGCTGCAGTCCGAGGGCGGCGCGGCCGGCGCGGTGCACGGCTCTCTGCAGGCGGGCGCGTTGACCACGACTTATACGGCGTCGCAGGGCATGCTTTTGATGATCCCGAATATGTATAAGATTGCCGGCGAATTGCTCCCCGGCGTATTCCATATCAGCGCTCGCGCGCTGGCGGCTTCGTCTCTGAACATTTTCGGCGACCATCAGGACGTCATGGCGGCGCGTCAGACCGGCGTCGCGATGCTGGCCGAGGCCAGCGTGCAGGAGGTCATGGACCTCGGCGCGGTCGCGCATCTTGTCGCAATCAAGGGGCGCGTGCCGTTCATCAACTTCTTCGACGGCTTTCGCACGTCCCACGAGATCCAGAAAATCGAGACCATCGACTATGCCGATCTCGGCAAGCTGCTCGATTGGGACGCCGTCGAGGCGTTCCGCCATCGTGCGCTGAATCCGGATCATCCGGTGGTTCGCGGCACGGCGCAGAATCCTGACATTTATTTCCAGACCCGCGAGGGCGTCAACGAATACTATACGAAGATTCCCGACATGGTCGAGGAAGCGATGGCGGAGCTCGCGAAGATCACGGGGCGTGAGCACCACATCTTCGACTATTACGGCGCGAAGGACGCGGACCGCGTGATTATCGCCATCGGCTCGGTCACCGAGGCGGCGGCGGAAGCTGTCGATTATCTGACCTCGCAGGGCGAAAAGGTCGGCGTCGTATCCGTTCATCTCTATCGCCCGTTCTCGGCCAAGCATTTCCTCGCCGCGCTGCCGAAGACCGTCAAGAAAATCGCGGTGCTCGACCGCACGAAGGAGCCGGGCGCGCTTGGCGAGCCGCTCTATCTCGACGTCAAGGCGGCGTATTACGACGCGGCGGAGAAGCCGGTCATCGTCGGCGGTCGTTACGGCCTCGGCGGCAAGGACGTGACGCCGGACCAGATTTTCGGCGTCTTTGAGGAACTGAAAAAGGACGCGCCGAAAAACGGTTTCACTATCGGCATCGAGGACGATGTGACGCATCTCTCGATTGCGCCCGCGCACAGCGACGTTGACCTGACGCCGGAGGGCACGACGGCCTGCAAGTTCTGGGGGCTCGGCTCAGACGGCACCGTCGGCGCCAACAAGTCCGCCATCAAGATCATCGGCGACAATACCGATATGTACGCGCAGGCCTATTTCGCCTATGACTCGAAGAAGTCCGGCGGCATCACGATGTCCCATCTGCGCTTCGGCAAGCTGCCGATTCGTTCCCCGTATCTGATCAATAAGGCGAATTTCATTTCCTGCTCGAAGGAGTCCTATGTCCATCAGTACGATTTGCTTGCGGGCATCAAGGACGGCGGCGTGTTCCTGCTCAACACGACCTGGAAGGAATCGGAGCTCGGCGAGCACCTGCCCGCGAGCATGAAGCGCGTTTTGGCGCAGAAGCATGTCAAATTCTATATCATCAACGCCGTCGAGGCGGCGCAGGAGCTGGGGCTTGGCGGGCGTTTCAACATGATCATGCAGTCCGCGTTCTTCAAGCTGGCCGATATCATTCCGCTGGACAAGGCGGTCAAATATCTGAAGGATTCGGTGGTTACCTCTTACGGCAACAAGGGCCAGAAGGTCATCGACATGAACAACGCCGCCATCGACAAGGGCATCGACCCGGCGGCTCTGATCGAGGTTAAGGTCCCGGCGGATTGGGCGAACGCGAAGGATGAGCCCGCGCCGAAGAAGGACGCGCCGGAGTATATCACGGCGGCGCAGGATATCATGAACCGGCAGGAGGGCGAAAAGCTCCCGGTCAGCACATTCGAGAAACTCGGCGTCGTGGACGGCACCTTCCCGGCCGGCACTTCGGCTTACGAGAAGCGCGGCATCGCCATCGACGTGCCGGAGTGGCAGCCCGATCTCTGCATCCAGTGCAACCAGTGCGCATTCGTCTGCCCGCACGCGGCTATCCGTCCGATCCTGATGACGGCGGACGAAAAGGCGAAAGCTCCCGAGGGTACGCAGGCGAATCCGGCCCTCGGCGCGAAGGATTTGTTCTTTACGATGTCGGTCTCGCAGCTGGACTGCCTCGGCTGCGGCAACTGCGCCGAGATTTGCCCCGCGCCGAAGGGCAAGGCACTGGTTATGAAGCCGTTCGGTACGCAGGAGCACAAGCAGCCGGTATTCGACTACGGCGTCAACAAGGTTGCGCCGAAGCAGAACCCGATGAACAAGAAGACGGTCAAGGGCAGTCAGTTCGAGAAGCCGCTGCTGGAATTCTCCGGCGCCTGCGCGGGCTGCGGCGAGACGCCGTACGTCAAGCTCGTCACCCAGCTCTTCGGCGACCGCATGATGATCGCGAACGCCACAGGCTGCTCGTCGATCTGGGGCGCGTCCGCTCCGTCGATGCCTTACACGAAGAACCATCTCGGACAGGGCCCGGCCTGGGGCAACTCGCTGTTCGAGGACAACGCGGAGTTCGGTCTCGGCATGTTCCTCGGCACGAAGGCTGTTCGCGACGCGCTGGCAGCAGCTGTCGATGAAGCAATCGCAGCGGGCAAAGGCTCGGCTGATTTGCAGGCGGCCATGAAGGAATGGAAAGAGAACATGAACGAGGGCGACGGCACCCGCGACCGCGCGGCGAAGCTGACCGCGCTGCTCGAAAAGGAAAAGGGAAGCGACGCGCTCCTCAATAAGATTTACGACAAGAAGGATTTCCTCGTCAAGCGCTCCCAGTGGATCATCGGCGGCGACGGCTGGAGCTACGACAT
>CAMVIO010000245.1 GCA_947167555.1 uncultured Selenomonadales bacterium | reverse complement strand
GCCTGCGCCTGCGCAAGATCAGCGATAAACGGAAGCCCCTCGCCGATATTTTTCAACAGCTCCGCCTGCCGCCCGCTGATCCCCGTATGCGCCCGGCAAAGCCCACGGATATCGTCCATATCGCCGCCCCCTTTCAAAATAAAAGCCCCACAGCGCCGGGACAAAAATCCGCCCCGGCGCCGCAAGGCGCCATTGCCGTCATTTATGCTCTTATTGAGAAAGTATAGCACTTAGTTTTTTCGTTGTCCATGCGGGCAACGGATGTATACAGAATATCTCCCTAATTCTTCATAAAAGACAGTCTGCCATCCCCTCCCTGCGAAACACTTTTAACCTTTCCTCATACGCTCCGAGACATCCCGCCGCAAATCCTTCTTGCCGATTCCGACGTTGCGAGGCCGCCTTTGCCCGTTTCCTTCAGCGAAGCCGGCATTTCGTTTCCAATCCGCCTCATGCTGTCGATGACGTCATCGGGCGAAATGGCGCTTCTGACGCCTGCCAGCGCCATCTGCGCGGATGCGACCGCGTTCACGGCGCCGTGGGAATTCCGTTTCACGCAGGGCACCTCCACCAGCCCGCCCACCGGATCGCAGGCGAGTCCCAGCATATTTTTCAGGGCCAGCGCCATCGCGTTTGCAATCGTCTCATTGTCCCCGCCCTGCAAATACGCCAACGCGCCCGCCGCCATGGCCGAGGCCGTGCCGATTTCCGCCTGGCAGCCGCCGGACGCGCCCGCGATGCTCGCGTTTTCCCCGATGACTTTTCCGATCCCCGCCGCCACATACAGAGCATTGATCAACTCATCCTCCGGGATCTTGCCGTATTCCTCATAGCTCAGAAGCACCGCTGGAATCACGCCGCAGGAGCCTGCCGTGGGCGCCGCTACAATCCGCTTCATGCAGGCATTGGATTCGCCCATTTTGACGGCGCGCTCCATGACCTTGCCGAGAAAATCGCCGCAGAGGTTTTTCCCCGCCCGGTTGTATTCCTCGAGAAGTTTTCCGTCGCCTCCGCTGAGACCGCTGGAAGATTTCCTGCTGCCTTCATAGCTCCGGTCGGCAGCCTTCATCGCGGCAAGCATTTGCTTCATCTGTTGCCTTGACTCGTCTCGGCTCACATCCCGGCTTTCCATGTCGGCTTCCATGACGGTTTCCCAAAATGCTTTTTTATCGGACTGCTCCAAGATATCAGCGATAGAATTATACATCAGTTACTAAGCTCCTTCAAAATATGTTACTTTCAATACGCCTTCCACGTGGGTCAGCCATTCGATGCCGTCCTGCGGGATTTCCTGGTCGCACTCGACGACCATGACGGCCCTTCCGCCCCGATGAGAACGGTAAAGCTGCATGGACGCGATATTGACCGACTTGTGCGCCAGCATGGATGTAACCTCCGACACGTGGCCCGGTTGGTCGAGATTGTGCACGATCAGCGTCGGGCATTCTCCGGAAAAATTCGTGTCGATGCCGTCGATTTTCGCGATGTTGATTTTTCCGCCGCCCACGGATTCCCCCACTACGTCGAGAGTCGTCCCGCTCTCGCCGGTCAATATCAGCTCCGCCGTGTTGGGATGGCCCTCCGGCAGCTTTGACTCCCCGAACTCGATATGGATACTTTCCCGCTCCGCGATTTCCAAACTGTCCGCGATCTTGTAATCGTCCGGCTTCATGCCGAGAAGTCCCGCCACCAGCGCCCTGTCCGTTCCGTGGCCTTTGCCGGTATCCAGGAAGGAACCGTACAGAAGGATTCTCGCGTCCTTCACCTTTTCTCCCAAAAGTCTGCCCGCCGCGTATCCGATACGGACGGCGCCCGCCGTATGGGAACTGGACGGCCCGACCATCACGGGCCCGATAATGTCAAAAAGCTCCATGTCCGCCAATACTCCTTTGCTATAAAAAGCAAAAAGCCCCGCCGCGCCGGAACGAAAATCCTCCGGCGCCACAAGGCTCCATTACCGTTATTTGACACAGGAATTATATCACGCCGATTTGTCCTTGTCCATCAGGGAATAACATGTTTTGGGATATACATGTGGAAAAAACGTCGTCTATTGCCAAAAACGTCCCGCCGGGATCCCGACGGGACGTTTGCTGTCATTTAATGATGGTTAGTATTAGATATGCACTTTGGAAGTCTGAAGTTCCAGCTCGCTGTAATCGACTTCCTCGCCCGCCTTTTCACGCGCGACGACCTTTTCCTCATAATCGAAGCACTCCTGAGCGATATCTTTGGAAAGCCAGATCAGGCAGATCAGGTTCGGGATGGACATCAGGCCGTTCATCGTGTCGGAGAAGTTCCAAACGATTTCGAGCGTCGTGGTCGCGCCGACGAAAGTGATCAGAGCGAAAAGCACGCGGTATGCCATGATGGCGGCACGAGCCTTCACCAAGTATTCCAGCGCCTTCTCACCGTAATACTCCCAGCCGAGGATCGTGGAGAACGCGAACAGCGCGAGGGAAACGGAAACGACAAACGGGGCAGCCTCGCCAAAGGCGGACTTGAACGCAAGAATCGTCAGGTTCGCGCCGGAAATCAGCTTGCCCGTCTCCGGATCGGTCATGCCGAGCGCACCGGAGGAAGCAATGACGAGCCCCGTCAGCATGCAGATAATCATCGTATCAAAGAAGGTACCGGTCATATTGACATAGCCCTGACGGGACGGATGGTCGGTACGAGCCGCCGCAGCAGCGATCGGAGCCGAGCCCATGCCGGCCTCGTTGGAGAACACGCCGCGGGCAACGCCCCAGCGCATCGAGGTCAGCATCGTAGCGACGATGGAACCGCCGACGCCGCCGGCAACCGCGTCAAAGGAAAACGCCATACGGAAAATCTCAGCAACGCCCGCCGGAACCGCGGAGAAATTCAAGCCGATAGCGATAATCGCAGCGACGAAGTAGAAGGCCGCCATGAACGGAACGACGATGCTGGACACCTTGCCGATGCTGTGGATGCCGCGCACAAGGATGAGCAGCGAAAGCACCATGATGATCGCGCCCGTTACGGTTGTCGAGACGCCGAAGCTCGTGTGGATCGCCGAAGCAATCGAATTTGCCTGCGTCATATTGCCGATACCGAAAGAAGAGAAAACCGCGAACAGCGCGAACAGCGTAGCCATAATGTTGCCGAACACGCCGCCGATGCCGTGCTTCATCGCGTACATCGGGCCGCCGGACATTTCGCCGACGCTGTTCGTCTCGCGGTACTTGACCGCCAGCACCGATTCGCCGTACTTCGTGGAAAGCCCGAACAACGCGCTGATCCACATCCAGACCAAAGCACCCGGTCCGCCGAGAACCATGGCCGTCGCGACGCCGACGATATTGCCCGTGCCGACAGTCGCGGAAAGCGCCGTCATCAGAGACTGGAACGGCGAGATGTCGCCCTCATGCTTTTCCTTTTTCTGGAAAATCATGCCGACTGCGTAGAAAAGATTCCGCCAGGGCAGGAACTTCAGCCGGATTGTCAGGAAGATACCAGTGCCGACCAAGAGAGCCAGCATAATCGGTCCCCAGACAAAATTGTTCACGTCGTTGAGTAACTTTGAAACATCCATAAGAATACCCCTCTCCAAAATACTAATGATACCGTAGAGTGGACACCCACCCTAAACAAAAAACAACGACGCATGGCCGATTCCACACGGTTCAAAGCGTCATTGCTATTGCATGCGTATATAATACGGGCAGAGCCCGCGCCTGTCAATGCGAAAACCGCAAATATAATGTATACACGGCAGAAATAATGTATACAAAAGTCCATTCACAATGAAAAAGACGGCGCAAATCGCGCCGCCAATCC
>CAMVIO010000244.1 GCA_947167555.1 uncultured Selenomonadales bacterium | reverse complement strand
ATACCCAAAGGGCACGCGAGATACGCACGCTATGCGTGCTACACCCGAGCCTGCGGCTCGTGTGACGTCTCATGCACTCTCTGTAAAGATTTATAATTCTTAACAGAGAGTAGTATAAGTCCATATTTTCTCGGAACATCAACGCACAAATACGTCGCCGATGAAGCCCTGCTTTTTTCCTGCAAAGCCCGTCACCTTGGGGTCTGGCGCGCCCTGTTGCGTGTGCGTTAAAAATTTTTACCCCAAAAGGCTTTCAAAAAGCTTTATTGATAGTTAGCACAGTAGGAACTGCCGCCATGAACCGGCATGATTATTCTTCTTTCCCATCTGTTCATGATTCAGCTTTGTTCTCGTCCCGGCTGTCGCCGACCTTTTTCGGCTCGTCCTTTTCCGAAGCCGCCGCACGGAATTCGCGGATGCTCTTTCCAAGTGCCTTACCCGACTCCGAAAGTTTCCCCGGCCCAAAGATCACCAGCCCGATTACGAGAATAAGCAAAAGCTCGGGAACGCCAAGCCCAAACATGAAAATCCCCCCCTGATTCCAAAACAACTATCTTTTCCGTCAGTATATCACCGCAAAGAACAACGGTCAAACGATGTTTTTCGATACAAAACGCGGCTCCCGAACGGAAGCCGCGCTTTTGTTTTTCTGTTGTTCCTATGCCGTCACCAGATGCCGATGACTTTCCACCAGATCGGACCGAGGCCGAGGAAGCAGATCATGAAGAGGATCGAGCAAATGAAGCCGACCTTCCACCATTCCGGCTGCGTGATGTAACCGGAACCGAAGAAAATCGGGGACGGCCCCGTCGCGTAGTGCGTCAGGCAGCCCATGATACCCGTTTCAACGCCCAGAACAATCGCCGACAGCAGAGGCGGAGCGCCCGCCGCGACCGCAACCGCCAGGAACGCAGCATAAACCGCGCTGACGTGCGCCGACAGCGACGCGAAAGCGTAATGCACATACATGTTGATCAACGCGAGAATAATCAGCGTCGTCATCGGGTCAATGCCCTTAAGGCTGCCCGCGATACCGCCGGCCATCCATTTGATGAAGCCGAGCTTCGAGAGGCCGGTGGCAAGGCTCATCAGGCCGCCCATCCAGACCAACGTATCCCATGCGCCTTTCTCGGTGATGATGTCTTCCCAGACGAGAGCGCCGCGCACGAGCATGTAGCCGATGCAGACCAGCGCGATCATCGTCGCGTTGAAGCCGGTGAACGAGGTCGTCGCCCACATGGCCAGCGCCGCGATGAATGCCTGCAAAACGACGGATTCGTCGCCGGTCATCGGGCCCATCTTCTCCAGCTCGTCCTTCGCGATCTGCGGAGCTTCCGGCGTCTGCGTCAGTTCCGGCGTAGCGAGTTTGTAAACGAGGTACGGGGTAATGATCAGCGCTACGATGCCCGGCACGATGCAGGCCAGTGCGTAAGTGCCCCAGGAAATGTCGAGGCCCGTGACGTCCTTCGCCAGCTTCGCAACGAGCAGGTTCGGCGCCACCGAGGTCAGGAACATCGACGAGGTGATGCAGTTGCACTCAAAGGTCGAAAGCATCAGGTAGTTGCCGATCTTCTTGCGCGAACCCTCGTCCGGCTCGGAATTGAACGCGGTGCAGAGGGATTTTACGATCGGGTACAGGATGCCGCCGCCGCGTGCCGTGTTGGACGGCGTAGCCGGCGAAACGATGAGGTCGGTGATGGCCATCGAGTACGCGAGCTTCAGGGAGCTCGTCGCAATCTTCGACATGATGATATACGCGATGCGACGCCCAAGCCCCGTCTTGATGAAGCCTTTCGCGAACATGTAGGCGCCGACGATCAGCCAGATCGTCGCGTTGCCGAAGCCGGAAAGAGCCTCAGCGGGCTTCAGGACCTTCAGGAATCCGGTAAGACCTACCGCGATCAGCGCGACGCCGCCGATGGGAATCGGATGGAGAATGAAACCGATGATCGTCGCGACGAAGATCGCGAACATGTGCCATGCCTTGGCATCCACGCCGGCAGGCATCGGGCAGAACCACAGGGCAATACCTACGATGACCGTAAACATGCCCTTTTGAAAATTGGTCTTCAACAAAATAATTCCCCCTTTTCTTCAACGATAAATGCGATTGCGGTTTACCGCGCCCCCTTTCTAAAAGCTAATAATAATGGCTGATTATCGGTTCGTCGTCAGACAATCAACCGCCCCTATGACTAAGCCCATTATAATATACAATCGATTAAGAAGTAAAGAAAAACTTGAAGAAATCCGCATACCTTGCTAGTTTTTTCTGCTCAGATTCTGTATAATGATAAAAAAGAAGTAATTAAGGAGGGGGTATTCCCCGTGCTTGTTCATGATCTGATTTGGCGCGGCCGTCCCGAAGACGTCGCCATCAACGACCAGGGGCGTTCGCTGACATATCGCGCGCTGATCCTGTCCGTGACCATCTGCCGTTCGCGGCTTTACGCCGACGGCGTCCGTATGCATGATCGCGTCGCCATATATTCCCACAACTGCGCGGAATACATCATCGCCTATATGGCGATCGCTTCTCTCGGCGCCGTCGTCGTGCCGATCAATTTCCAGCTCAGTATGCGGGAAACGGCGTTCATTCTGAAAAACGCCAACGTCCATTACCTGATTTCCGACCAGCCCCTCGACCTCGAATCCGCACTCAGCTCTTATGAGCATGATTCCGTACAGACAGTGCTGATTTCCGAATGCGTGCGGCCCGTCGGCTCGGCCTCCGCGCCCGCTCTTCCGGAAGATTTCGGCGCGGACGAGCCCTGCGCGATTATTTACACCTCCGGCACGACGGGAATGCCGAAGGGCGCCATCCTCTCCCATCGCAATCTCGTGATGAACGCGATCTCGCTCCAGCAGGTCGTCCACCTGACGCGCAAGGACAGCATCCTTTGCGTACTGCCGATGTACCACTGCTTCGCGTGGACCTGCGCCGTATTGAACGAGCTTTACACCGGCTCGTCGATCACCGTGCAGGATTCCTTCACGCCGAAAAAAACCGTCGAGCTGGTTCGGGCTTACAATATTTCCGTCATCGTCATGGTACCGTCGATTTGCTCGCTTTTGACAAAGCTGGCGTCGCCGGAAGACATGAAATCGCTTCGTTTCGTCATGCTCGGCGGCACGCCGCTGCCGCTCCCCATCGGCGAAGCGTTCCGCACGAAGTTCAAAATCCCCATCGTCGAAGGATATGGTCTTTCCGAGGCGTCGCCCGTCGTCACGATGAACGCGCCGGAAGCGACGCGACTCGGCTCCGTCGGTCCGGCCATCCCGAATGTACGCCTGCGCTTCGTGGACGCCAACGGTCACGACGTCCCGCAAGGCGAACCGGGAGAGCTTCTCGTGCAGGGACCGAACGTCATGCACGGTTACCTCGGAGACCCAGACGCTTCCGCCGAAGCCTTGCAGGACGGCTGGCTGCACACCGGCGACATCGCCCGCATCGACGAGGACGGCTATGTCTACATCGTCGACCGGATCAAGGATATGATCATCAGCATGGGCGAGAATATTTACCCGCGCGAAATCGAGGAATTGATCTACGCGTTCCCCGGCATCCATGAAACCGCCGTCATTCCCATCGAGGACAGTCTGCGCGGGCAAGCGGGCTGCTGTTATTTCAGCGTACAGCCGGGCTTTTCCGTCGACATTCGCAAACTGAAAAAACACTTGCAGCAAAACCTCGCTTTGTTCAAGATTCCCCGCGAATTCCGCCAGATCGAAAAGCTCCCGAAAACCTCCACGGGAAAAATCGCGAAAAAGGAACTGAAAGAACTGTTCCGACAAACCGCAAAAGCATAAGAAGACAG
>CAMVIO010000243.1 GCA_947167555.1 uncultured Selenomonadales bacterium | reverse complement strand
TCGCCTTTTCCAGCGCCTCCTTCATGACCGTGACCATCGAGCTCCAGATTTCCTCAGCGTCGTGCTCGACCCAGCCCGGCTCGGGGAAATACTGCGTGAACTCCTTCTGCGAGACGCCGACGATCCTCGACTCCTCGTCGAAAATGATCGCCCGGTTGCTCGTAGTACCGGCGTCCAACGCCATCACATACTTTGCCATTGATAAATCCCTCCCGTTTCGTTTTTTGTATACAAGCCTTCTCTTGATATTATATAAAGAAGGAATCAGATTTTCAACATTTTTCAGTCAGTATGAGTCATATAAAAAGACGCATGATCTTCTCATGCGTCTCTTCATTTCATATATGGTCGGAGCGACCGGATTTGAACCGACGACCTCTTCCACCCCAAGGAAGCGCTCTACCAAACTGGGCTACGCCCCGACGTTTGTTTATTATAGGCTAAAGAAAAGCGTTTGTCAAACTTCTGTCGAATCTTTTCTCCGATTACATGACCAGCTTCGAGAAATCCGCAACGTTCTTCGTTAGGGCGTCAATCGACTTCAGCAGTCCGAGGCGGTTGGCCCGAACCTTCGCATCCTCGTCCATGACCATGACCGCGTCGAAGAAGGCGTCGATGGGCTTCGCCATTTCCGAAAGAGCCTTGATCGCGCCGGAATAGTCGTCGACCTTCACGCCGGCTTCCGTCTTTTCCTTCGCCGCCGCATAGGCCTCCGCCAAAGCCTTTTCCTCCGGTACTGCGAAAGTCGCCGCGTCAAAGTCCGCGCTTTCCGCTTTCTGCGCGAGATTGGCCGCGCGGGTGAAGGCCTGCACCGGAGCTTCCAGCGCGCCCGCCGAGAGAGCCTTTTGCACAGCGTCGGCACGCTGATAAACGGCGCAGATGTCGTCCACATTTCCGAGCACCGCGTCCGCCACGTCGTAACGCACGCCCGCTTCGTCCAGCACGTTCTTCACACGAAGCCGCAGGAATTCCGCCACGTCGGCCTGCATCTTGTCCCGCGCCGCCGCGTCCGAGATGTTCAGCGCGTCCATCGCCGCCGCAACGAGAGCGGACAGCGAGAAGCGCAGCTTCGCCTCGACCACTGTGCGAACAAGTCCCAAAGCCTGCCGACGGAGCGCGAACGGGTCCTGCGAGCCCGTCGGAATCAAACCGCGGCTGAAGGTCGCCACAATGTTGTCGATCTTGTCCGCGAGGCTCACGATGCGTCCCGCCATTGTCTGCGGCAGGCGGTCGCCCGCGAAGCGCGGCAGATAATGTTCGTCGATGGCCTCGGCCACTTCCGGGTTCTCGCCGTCGAGGACCGCGTAAGCGCGCCCCATTATGCCCTGCAGCTCGGTGAACTCCGTGACCATACCCGTCACGAGATCTGCCTTCGCCAGCTTCGCCGCACGCACGGCCTTTCCTTTTTCCGTCTCGTCAGCGCCCAGCGCATCGGCGATGACCGCCGCGAGACGTTCCAGCCGCCCCGCCTTGTCGTAGACGGTGCCAAGCCCTTCCTGGAACACTACGGTTTTTAGTTTTTCCAAATGCTTTTCCAGCGGCTTCTTCCTGTCCTCGTCGAAGAAGAACTGGGCGTCCGCGAGCCGCGCGCGGAGCACGCGCTCGTTGCCGTGCTGCACGACGTCGAGATAGTCCTTTCCTCCGTTCCGGACCGTGATGAAAAGCGGCATCAGCTTGCCCGACGCGTCCTTGACCGGGAAATAGCGCTGATGGTCGCGCATCGGCGTAATGACCGCCTCCGGCGGCAGATTCAGGTATTTTTCCTCAAACTTTCCGCAAAGCGCCGTCGGATACTCGACGAGATAGGTAACTTCCTCCAAAAGGTCGTCGGTAATCTCCGCGACGCCGCCCTGCTCTTTCGCCGTCTCCTCGATCTGCGAGCGAATCATGTCGCGGCGCCGGTCCTGATCGACGATGATAAATTCCTTCTCGCAGGCCGTCATATATTCCGTCGCGTTCGCAATCTGAAAGCTTTCATGACCGAGGAAGCGATGACCCCGGGACGCGCGCCCCGACTTCACAGACGCCACCTCAAAGGGCACGATGTCCTCGCCATAGAGAGCAACAAGCCAGCGGAGCGGACGAATGAAACGAAAATCAAGACTGCCCCAGCGCATGCTGTTCGGGAAAGAAAGTCCCGTGACAAGGCCTTGCAAAAGCTCCGGCAGCAATTTCTCCGTCGCCGCGCCTTTCTCGTGGACCAACGCGTAGACATAGCCGTCTTTCGGGATCAGGCGCAACGGATCGACCTTCTGCCCGCGAGCGAAGCCCTGCGCCGCCTTCGTCGGGTTGCCGTCCTTGTCAAACGCCACCTGGATTGACGGACCGCGGCGCTCGCTCTCGATGTCCGGCTGTCGCTCAGTCAGTCCCGCCACGAGCAACGCCGTGCGGCGCGGCGTACCCACCGTTGAAATATCTTTGTAGGTAAGGCGAAGGGCGTCCAGCGCTTTTTTCGCGTTCTCCGCCAGCTCATCGAGGATTCCCGGCATCGCGTGAGCCGGAACTTCCTCCGTTCCGATTTCCAAGAGAAGATCCTTGCTCATGCCGTCTTCGCCTCCTTTTCCGCCATCTTTTTCAGCATCGGATAGCCGAGCTTCTCGCGCTGCTCCAGATAGCACTGG
Organism: uncultured Selenomonadales bacterium; assembly: GCA_947167555.1. Lineage (GTDB taxonomy): Bacteria > Bacillota > Negativicutes > Selenomonadales > Selenomonadaceae > RUG12372. The sequence goes on along the minus strand of CAMVIO010000243.1, from coordinate 1,214 downwards.
GCGCAAAGCCGCGCCAGCTTCCGCACGCGCCCGATGAACGCCGTGCGCTCCGAAACGCTGATCGCGCCCCGCGCGTCGAGCAGATTGAACGTGTGCGAGCATTTCAATACATAATCATAGGCCGGATGCACATAGCCGAGGCCAATGACCCGCACCGCCTCTTTCTCGTATTTCTCAAACAGCTCAAAGAGGAGCGGCTCGTCCGAAAGCTCGAAGGCGTAGGCCGACTGCTCGTACTCGTTCTGATGGAACACGTCTCCGTAGGTCACCTCATCGGTCCATTGGACGTCGTAAACGTTCTCGACGCCCTGGATATACATCGCGAGACGCTCGAGGCCGTACGTGATCTCCACCGCCGTCGGCGCCACGTCCACGCTGCCAACCTGCTGGAAATAAGTGAACTGCGTGATCTCCATGCCATCGAGCCAGACCTCCCAGCCCAGCCCCCAGGCGCCCAACGTCGGCGACTCCCAGTTGTCCTCGACAAAACGGATGTCGTGCTTCTTCGGCTCGATGCCGAGGCTTTCGAGGCTTTCGAGATACAGCTCCTGGATGTTGTCCGGCGACGGCTTCATGATGACCTGGAACTGATGGTGTTGATAAAGGCGGTTCGGGTTCTCGCCGTAACGCCCGTCCGCCGGACGGCGGGAGGGCTCCACATAGGCCACGTTCCACGGCTCGGGCCCGAGCACGCGAAGGAACGTGGACGGATTCATCGTGCCCGCGCCCTTCTCCACGTCATAGGGCTCCGCCAGGACGCAGCCCCGGTCTGACCAAAACTTCTGCAAGGCCAGAATGATTTCCTGAAACTTCATACGCTTCCTCCTTCTTGGGGTTCGGAAAAAATAAAATCCCGCCCCAGTAACATAGTGTTACAGGGACGAGACTTGAACTTCAAAATCCCGCGGTTCCACCCTGATTGGCAAAGTGCCCTCTCTTTTCGAAAAAACTCCGCGCTCCGGGACGCCCTTCGTTTTCGTTGGCGGCCTTTCACCCTCGCCGCCTCGCTGACTTTGAAAACTACTCTTTCCCTTCATTGCACACGGCACGCTCCGCGCCGCCGTGCCTCTGAGTTTAACAAATCCACCGCTTTTTGTCAATCGCATAAAAAAACAGGGGACGTTTCCATCCCCTGCTTTCCTGTCGATATAATTCTTATTTCACTTCGATCTGCGCGCCGGCCTCTTCCAGCTTCGCCTTGATCTCGTCGGCTT
>CAMVIO010000242.1 GCA_947167555.1 uncultured Selenomonadales bacterium | reverse complement strand
TTATCGCCAGCGTGTCGAACTGGGGCGCATACGGCCTCGCCGCGTATCTTTCCATCATGGAAGGCAAGCACCTGATGCCGAGTTACGCGTGGGCCGCCAAATATATGGAAGAAACAGTGGAAATCGGCAGCGTCGACGGCATCACGCATGAGCGCGTGACTCATGTGGACGGCTTCGAGGAGAGCGTGGAGCAGGAAATCATCGACGCCCTGGGAGCAAAAATCGACGCGGAGCTGACGCAGAGCGCCGCCGCAGTATAATTCAATTTTTAGGAGGAAAAAACAGAATGAAAAATCTTGGCTATTACAATGGAAAGTATGACGAACTCGAAAATATGTCGATCCCGATGAACGACCGTTCCCATTGGTTCGGCGACGGCGTTTACGATGCGGGTCCCTCGCGCAATTATCATATTTTCGCGCTCGACGATCATATCGAACGCTTTTTCAACAGCGCGGCGCTTTTGGACATCAATATGCCGGTGACGAAGCAGGAGATGAAGGACCTCCTGAACGACCTCGTCAAGAAGGTGGACACGGGCAACCTGTTCGTCTATTATCAAGTCACGCGCGGCACGGGCATCCGCAACCACGTTTTCACCGAGGGGCCGGGCAATCTCTGGGTCATGCTGGTTCCGGCGGAGATCAACGACGGCTCGAAGCCGGTGCAGGTCATTACCGAGCCGGACACGCGTTTCTTCCACTGCAATATCAAGACGCTGAACCTGATCCCGTCGGTCATGGCGGCGGAGAAGGCCAAGAGGGCCGGCTGCCATGAGGCGATCCTCTATCGCCCCGGCGGACGCGTGACCGAATGCGCGCACAGCAACTGCCATATCATCAAGGACGGCAAGCTGTTCACGGCGCCGACGGACGAGCTGATCCTGCCGGGCATCGCGCGCGCGCATCTGATCAAGAAGTGCAAGGAACTGGGCATCGCGGTCAGCGAGACGCCGTATTATCTGAACGATCTGATGAACGCCGAGGAAGTTCTGGTCACGAGCTCCAGCAACCTCTGCGTCCGCGTGGACAAGATCGACGGCAAGCCGGTTGGCGGCAAGCAGCCGGAGCTGTACGAGAAGATGCGCAAGGCGGTTCTCGACGAGTTCATGGAAGCGACGAAATAATAACATGGCAGGCATGAGAATCCTTCCGGCGGGGGACAGGGCGCTGGTGGCGGACTTCGGGAACGTGATTTCCGAGGACGTGAACCGCAAGGTCAACGCGCTGAAGAAATCCCTGTCGGCGGAAAAGGCAGCGGGCGTGCGGGAGATGATCCCCACGTACCGCTCTCTTTTGGTGGAATACAATCCCTCGATTATTACCATGCAGGAGCTTTCGCGGCGCATCGAAGCGGCGGCGGCGGAATTGGACGGCGCGGCGGCGGACGCGGAAAAAAAGCGCGTGCTGGAAATTCCATGCTGCTACGGCGGCAAGTACGGCGAAGACCTGGCGGGCATGGCGGAACTGACGGGACTTTCCGAAAAAGAAATCATAGACATCCACGCGGGAACGGAGTACCGTGTCTATATGCTCGGCTTCTTGCCGGGCTTTGTCTATTTGGGCGGCATGGACGAGCGCATCGCCGCGCCGCGGCTGAAGACGCCGAGGGTTTCCATTCCGGCGGGCTCGGTGGGCATCGGCGGCAGCCAGACCGGCGTTTACCCGATGGCGTCGCCGGGGGGCTGGCGGCTGATTGGCATGACGCCGACGCCGTTTTACGATCCGACCAGCGAAAAGCCTGTGCTTTGCGAGGCGGGCGACTATATCCGCTTCGTGCCGATCACGCCCGACGAATACGAGCGGCTGAAAAAGGAGGGCGGCGCGTCATGAGCATACTTGTGAAAACGCCCGGTCCTTTGACGACGGTGCAGGACGAGGGCAGATTTTTCCATCAGTCCAGCGGCATCCGTCCCTCCGGCGTGATGGACGTCGCCGCCTATGAAGCGGCTAACGCGCTTGTCGGCAACGAAAACGGCGAGGCGGTTCTCGAAATGACGTTCCTCGGCGCGACATTGGAATTTCAATCGGCGGCATGGTTCGCCGTGACGGGCGCCGATATGCAGGCGAAGCTGGACGGCGCGCCGGTGGAACGGTACCGCGCGATTCGCGCCGAAGCGGGGCAGACACTGGCTTTCGGCATGGCGGCGAACGGATGCCGGGGCTATCTCGCGGTGTGCGGCGGCGTCGATGTGCCGCTTGTCATGGGCAGCCGTTCCACGGATATGAGCGCGAAGCTCGGAGGTTTTGAGGGGCGTCCGCTGAAAGCGGGGGACGTTTTGCCGACGATTCCGGACGGCGGTTGGACGCCGCCGGATTTGCGGTATGATTTGCCCGTTTATGAGAGCACGGCGGAGGTTCGCGTGATTCCCGGGCCGCAGGAGGATTTTTTCACGGCGGCGGGACTTGATACATTTTTCTCGACCGGCTATGAGATCAGCCCGGACAGCGACCGCATGGGGCTTCGTCTCGACGGCGCGGCAATCGAGAGCGTCGGCAGCACGGACATCGTTTCCGACGGCATCGTGTTTGGCTCGATACAGGTCACGTCGGGGGGCAAGCCGATTATCCTGATGGCCGACCATCAGACGGCGGGCGGCTACGCAAAAATCGGCACGGTCTTGTCGCTTGACCTGCCGAAGCTCGCGCAGGCGAGGCCGGGGGATACGGTGCGGTTCGTGCGCATCAGCGCGGAAGAAGCGCAAGCGCTTTATTGAGGTGTAATACTCCCCCCGTCAGCTTCGCTGACACCCCCCTCAAAGAGGGGGGCTTGCAATGCCTCCCGCTTTGAGGGAGGTGTCACGCCGTAGGCGCGACGGAGGGAGTTTTTAGAAACTTCTCGGAAGGAAATGAACACTATGGACTACAGCAAAGCAAAGCCCGCCGACGTGCGGAAGCTGATCCGTGAAGGAAAACTCTCCGGTCAGACGTCCGGCATGTCAAAGGTTTCGCACGACGATATTTTCGTCGGCAGCTACGGGGAGTTTGAGGGTATGAAGGTAAGGATGCTTCTCGACCACGACAGACAGCTTCGTGTTCAGTACGGCGACTATATGCAGCTCCCGCCAGAGGATCAGAGACATAATCACCGTGCAGAGATTATTGATTTCGGAGAATATTGATTATGAATATTGCTTACAATACCGACGACAATTTTGTGCCCCAGGTCTGTGCAAGCATATGCTCCGTCTGTGAAAACAACCGTAACGTCGCAGAGCTGACCTTTCATATTCTCGGCGCCGAACTGTCACAACAGAGCAAGGACAATCTTTCCAAGCTCGTCAGCAGCTACGGGCGCGATTTCCGTTACTATGAAATCGGTGATATTAAAAATCACTTCAGTTTCAGTTTTGATACTCTCGGCTGGCGGCCTGTTATACTTGCAAGACTGCTGATTGATAAAATACTGCCCGAAACCGTCGAAAGAGTAATCTATCTTGACGGCGACACCATTGTCAGAGGCGACATCAGCGAACTCGACACGCTTGATATGCAGGGCTGCCCTGTTGCGGGCGTAATCGAGCCGACAGTCAACAAAAAGAATCTTGAAAAAACAGGACTTGCAGGACAGCCCTATATTAATTCGGGCGTGCTTGTTATCGACGCGGGAATGTGGCGTAAAGAAGCAGTCGGCGATGAGATTATCAGCTATTATGCTTCGCATGACGGACGGCTTTTCGCACCCGACCAGGACGCTATCAACGGCGCTCTGAAGGGCAGAATCCTATACATTTCCCCGACATATAATTACTGCAACAACTATGACGTTTACAAATACAAAACCCTAGTAAGAATAGCAAAGCCGGTCAATTATTCCGAAGTCGTGAGCGAGGAGAC
>CAMVIO010000241.1 GCA_947167555.1 uncultured Selenomonadales bacterium | reverse complement strand
ACTACGGCACCGGTCGCAGAAAGTCCTCGGTTGCCAGAGTTCGTCTGGTTCCGGGGGCTGGCAAGGTTACGATTAACGGCCGCGATATGGAAGAGTATTTTGGTCTGAAGACGTTGGAGCTTATCGTTCGTCAGCCATTGGTACTGACGGAGATGGTGGATAAGTACGACGTTCTGGCCAGCGTTTCCGGCGGCGGCGCCTCTGGTCAGGCGGGCGCGATTCGTCATGGTATTTCCCGCGCTCTGCTGGAGCTCGACGGCGAGCTTCGTCCGGCGCTGAAGAAAGCGGGCTTCCTGACCCGTGATTCGCGCGAGAAAGAGCGCCGTAAATATGGCTTGAAGAAAGCACGCAAGGCTTCGCAGTTCTCGAAGCGCTAATCAATGTGCATCTATCCCTCGGCTCTGCCGGGGGATTTTTTATGGCTTCGTTTACTCTTTGGCCTATAATTGTTATAATATTATCAAATTGGAAAGGAGTTTATACGATATGATATTGGACCGTACATCGGTTGAGCTCCTTGCCCCTGCAGGAAATTGGGCAGCGCTGGAGGCCGCCGTCAAGGCGGGGGCGGACGCCGTTTACCTCGGCGGCAAGCATTTCAATATGCGCCTGCATCGTCAGGACATGAATTTCGATGACGAGGAGCTTGCGCGCGCCGTTTCGTTTGCTCATGAGCACGGCGTAAAGATTTACGTCACAATCAACAATCTGATTTATGAAGATGAACTTGCGGATTTAACGTCATTTCTCCGATATCTGGGGAAAATCGGTCCAGATGCGATTTTAGTGCAGGATCTCGCTGTGATTCGACTTGTCTGCGAGATGGGACTTCAAATCCCGATGCACGCTTCCGTCATGATGAATATCCATAACGAGCATGCGATGAACCTTTTGAAGAAATACGGAATTACGCGGATCGTCGCGAGTCGGGAGCTTTCACTGAAGGAGCTTTCGTTGCTTAAAGAACGGACTGGTCTCGAAATCGAATATTTCATGCACGGTGATATGTGTATCTCGGAGAGCGGGCAATGCATTCACTCCGGCGTGCTTTTCGGCAAGAGCAGCAACCGCGGCCTTTGTCTGAAGCCCTGCCGCTGGCCGTATCGGCTTATTGACGAGGAAACGGGCGAAATACTGGATAAAAACGGGAAAGGCGCTTACAAACTCGCGATAAAGGACATGTGTATGTACCGCCATATCCCAGAGCTTATTCAGGCGGGCGTTTTCTCGTTCAAAATCGAGGGCCGCATGAGGCCTGCGGATTTTGTGTTCCGCATCGTCAGCCTTTATCGACAGGCCATCGACGCCTATCTGGCCGACCCGACGGGCTATCGGATCGACGAGGATGATTGGCGGACGCTTTACGAAGGCCGAGTCCGCGATTTCAGTACCTGCTCCGCGCTCGGAAAGGTCACGACGGACGATATCGGATGGGACGGATCTCGAGAGCCGCGCTTTTTCAGCCATGCGGTCGAAGAAGCGGAGATGCCAGTTGTTGAAAATCAGGACGTCATCAAACACAAGGGGGAAGGATCGCTGCAGTTGGCCGTCCGCGTTGCGGATAAGGAAAGCGCTGTCGCCGCAATAGAGAGCGGCGCTGACGCAGTCTATGTCGGAGGCGATGTTTATAGACCGCATCGACCTTGGACGCTCGCCGACATTGAAGACGTCATTGGGTATGCCCATACCCGAAACAGGCTTGTCACCGTTGAGACGCCTCGCACTGCCATGGGGCGAGAATGCGGGGAATTGGAACAGTTCCTGAAATCGCTGGAAACGATTCGCCCGGATGCCATTTGCGTCGGCAATTTGGGAACGCTGGAAATGGCGCATAGGTTGACCGTGCTTCCCATTCAGACGGATTTTGCAATGAACATCTGTAATCACGGTGCTCTTGAATTCCTGAAGGCACACAATGTCAAAATGGCGACGGCGTCTTTTGAATTACCGCCGACGCATCTTCAAGCGTTGCTCCGAAATGCCGCGATTCCTGTAGAAGTCGTGATACACGGCGCATACACGGCCATGCTTTGCGATCACAATATTCCGGCCTTGAGCCTTTCCCCCGACCCGTTTGCTGACACGTCGTTTTCTGACCGACGGTACGCGCTTCTGGATGAGGCAGGGGAGCGGCATCCAATTCGTGTTGACCAGTATGGTCGCAATCATATTCTTTTTGCGAAGGATCTCTGCCTGTATCCATACCTCAAGGCGCTGGACCGAGCCGCCTCATACCGTATCGAAGCGCAGGATTATACACCGGAATGGGTCGGGCGGCTCACCGCATTTTATCGTGTCGTTTTGGACGCCGGTCTGAAAACGGCGTCTCAGGCAACGTCGATAGAAGAAATCGCAGCGGGAGGCCCGAGAAAGCTTGGCGTCGGCGCGTTCCGCTTTCAATATTAGGAGGCTGTCATGGATCAATACATTGGCCCGCAGGAGATTGTTGAAAAAAAACGGCAATACATCATGCCGTGCCTTTCGCACTTTTACGAAAAGCCGCCGGAACTTGTGCGCGGCTCTATGCAGTATCTGTTCGACCACACGGGAAAAAAATACCTTGACTGTTTCGCCGGCGTATCCGTTATAAATTGCGGCCATTGCAACCCGGAAATCACGGACAGGCTTTGCGAGCAAATCAAAACTCTGCAACACGTTTGCAATATCTATCTGACGGAAAAATTCGTGCGTCTCGCGGAGCGGCTGGCCGCCGTTACGCCAGGCAGCCTGCAAAAGTCCTTTTTTTGCTCGACGGGTACAGAGGCTAACGAAGGCGCGTTGTTACTCGCTTCGATTTACACGAAAAGCAGCGAATATATTGCTTTGCGCGGTGGGCTCCACGGTCGCACTAAGCTTGCTATGAACCTTACGGGGATCGGAATGTGGCGGACGGACCCGCATCCGGTGGGCGGCATTCATTTCGCGCCCAATCCTTATTGCTATCGCTGCCCACTCGGGAAAAAACATCCTTCCTGCGACCTCGCCTGCGCCAACGCCGTCGAGGATATCGTCAAAACGGCGACTTCCGGTCGTCCGGCGGCCTTCATCGCGGAAACGATCCAGGGCAACGCCGGCATTATTGTCCCACCGAAGGGCTATTTCAGGCGGCTGAAAGAAATCCTTTCAACCTGCGGCGCGCTGCTGATTATTGACGAAGTACAGACGGGCTTCGCCCGGACGGGCAAAATGTTCGCCATCGAGCATTACGGCGTCAATCCCGATATCATGACCATGGCGAAAGCCCTAGGGAACGGCGTCCCCATCAGCGCATTTATCGCGTCGGCGGAAATCGCCGATATTTACACGAAGCCTGGAGCTTCCACGTTAGGCGGCAACCCCGTTTCCTCGGAGGCAGGACTGGCTGTCCTCGACTACATCGAAAGCCATGAGCTGATGAAAAACGCCAAGGAGCGCGGCGAGCAGCTTATGGACGGTCTCAAAGAACTGGCGACGCGCCACTCTGTCATTGGGGACGTACGTGGGATCGGCCTCATGGTGGGCGCGGAATTCATCCGTTCCGACGGCAGCCCATATCCGGAGATCCTGGACGATGTATTGGAAACGATGAAAGATCGAGGCTTTCTGATCGGGAAAAACGGCCTCAGCCGAAACGTCATGGCCTTCCAGCCGCCGCTCGTAATCACGCGGCAGGATGTGGACGACCTGTTGAACGCGTTGGAAGACGCGCTGAAAGAAAAAGTGCGTAAATCATGACTTGCCGCGGGGGTCATTTTGATTTTCTCATGACGCTGTGATATAATTATCGGGAAATTTTATATGACAGACAGATGAAGGAGAGTTTTATTTATGTCAGGACATTCCAAATGGGCGAATATCAA
>CAMVIO010000240.1 GCA_947167555.1 uncultured Selenomonadales bacterium | reverse complement strand
TTCCTTGCCCAAGCGGAGCCAATCTTCCATCGCGTCCTGCCTCCCTTGCCGTATGATGCGAAAACAGATAGAGGGATACATTGCGCTTGCTTTTGGCAATGTATCCCTCCCTTGTCGGATATTCGCGTACTTTTATTCGTTGTCCGATTCCGGCGAGGCGTCGCCGTCCTCCGGCTCCTCGCAGTCGAGCGGCTCCCACCACAGCTTTCGTTCCAAGTCGTTGAAGGTCAGGAACAGGGCAGGATCAATCCGCAGTTTGTCGGCAATATCCAAGAGCGTCCCAAGCGACAAATCTTTATGGTAATGCCCGCGCTCGATACGGCTGACGACGCTTTTATGAATCCCCATCCGTTTGGCCAATTTTTCCTGCGTGATACCGCGCAGCGTGCGGTAATATGCGATTTTTGCCCCAATCTGCCGGAAGATGATTTCCCGCTGGACGGTCATACGCTTACACCTCGCGTTATAGACATACTTTTTTTAATTGTATCTTTGCTTCTATGCCTTGTATATAGCCCCGATTCGCCGCTTAATTTCCTCATGGGGAAACTTAAACACATTTGAGGAACACTTTTTGACGGCGGCAATTGGAGCCGTCCTTCGCCTTGATAAATCGGCGACTGCTCACCAACAGCGGACACGGCTCAACAGGCGTTTTAGCTGCAAAAGACGTTTTGCCACCTGTCTGGTTTTCCGTTTCCGCTTGGGATTGGAAGCCATTTTCTCCAACTTCCTTTCAATCATCCAGCTTATCCAGCTCGGTTTATGGGGCAAAAGCGAACTCATTGGACAACCTCCCATACACATAAAAACAGGGCTATCGCACATTCCGCACGATAGCCCGCCTGTTATCTGCTTTCTTTCCTTACATATTCGTCAATGGATTTCTTGGAGATTCGATAGACTTTGCCAATCCGCAAAGTCTTGATTTTGCCGGATTGCACGAGCTTATAGGCCGTCGTCCGCCCTATGTTCAGGTAGTCCATCAGATTCTCCACGGTCAGAATTTCCCCGTAGTCCTTCGCATCGCAAAACATAGTATTCCTCCTTACCGTTTGGTGATGTTTAAGGATATGTTATGCGATATGGTGTTTTTTATTGCCGCAGTCCATTTTCCAAAAGCAAAGAGCAGCGCAAGACGTGAATACCTGTCCTGCGCCGCTTTTCTATTGCCTATAAACATACACTTTAGGCGGCGTTCTTGGTATCGCTTGTTACGTTGCCTGCTTCGGACGGCGCCATCTCGGACGGATCATCTTCCATCGGCTCGTCGATGACTTCCTGGCTGAGTATCTTCACCTGCTCCACAAGGGGCTTAATCGAGGCAAGTTCTTCCGCCGTCAGCGCACGCCCCATACGGAACTGTGCTTTGGTATAGACGATGCCGCCTTTATTGACAGCTTTCGTCAATGAAAAGTGGGTGAGGCCCGCACTGCTGGATTTCCATGCGGGTATGCAGTGCATAATATAACGGGAAAACTCTTTCAGCGAGCCAGTCGGCAAGGAGAGAATTTTCGGGAAAAGTTCTCCTTCCTGGAGCAAAAAGAGCCGATGGCGTTCTTTGCAAGCCTTTCCGCCGTTTTCTGTTGTACCGAATTGGTTGTATTTGCAGTGGTCGCAGATTCCTCCCGGCTCGCCTTTTCCAACCATGCCGTCGAGGCTGCCGCAGTTCGGCGGATTGTTGCCGCCTGTGTAAGGTTCCCTGTAAAATGCCCGCATCGGATGATGGTGCAAAATCACCGCCTCGAACTCCTTGACTGTTTCCGTGGAATCCGGCTCGTCGCCAGGCATATCGAAAAAGGTAACGCCGCCGATGGGCATCTTGATCCGGTCGAATACTGCGGTCAATCCGTTCATTTCCTCGGCCAAGGACGCACTTACCTTTTCCATCTTGTCAAAACCCGTTGTGAGCGCCGAGGTTGTTTTTTCTACTGTCGCTACTGCTTTTGCGTTCTTTGTCGTTTTTGCCATTGTCTTTTCCTCCATTTCTTATTGTTTCTGCACTTTTCCGTAAATGTCATCGACGTAGTAATAGCCCGAAAACGGATTCCAGACCGCAGTACATACCTCGCCTTTATATTCCGCAAGGCAATGGTTGCAGTCCTCATGGGAAATGATAATCGCAGTATCCAATTTCCCATTCAAGCTGTGAATGACAGCTTCCGTTTCCAAACGCATAGATGCACCGGCTTTGATGTTCTTCATAGCTTCTGCCATTGTCATTCCTCTCCTAAAACATGATTTGTTGTGGACATTTGCTGTTTTGGCCATTATCATTTGTCTTTACAAAAACGAATACGAAAATCCGTCTTCATACAACGAATCGCCCTCTTTCAGTGGCAAACTGTCCCGCGTAAAGAATGTGCCGTAATGATTGACCACGATGTACCCGTTCTTTATCTCGCATGGATCTCCGCTGTCATCATGGCGCATATCATATACGCGCCAGCCAGCGGGAACGGAATCCCTGTTGATGCGGATGTCGGCAAAATAGCCTTTGTATTCCACGCCGCCAATCATCACCGCGAACGGCGCACGGTCATGTTTCATCGCTTCATCGAAATTTTGAATCGCCATGCAAAACCTCCTATCCGGCGTCAGCTACCGCCATTTCCTGTTTTTGCCTAATCTGTTGGGCTGTCCAACGGTAAAGGCGTTCCTTTTGGCGGTCAACATAATTCAGCAATCGAATCATGTCTTCCCGGTCAAGGCCGACAGATTCCCCTTTCTCGTTATTCTTCACAAAAGCGAGATTGCCGAAAAAGACCTGTTCCTCCGATATGTAAAGCGACGGGATTAGCGGATTGCGGAGCATGGTTTCATCGTCGAATACTACGTCGTAGGCATGGCCGTCCACATCAATCGTCGTCGTTCCGACACGGTGACAATCGAGAAAACAATAATATTCTTTCAGCTTGTTCCCGTCGTCAATGTCCCGGATATAGGATTCCAAAGCCTTTCTCTCGTGATTCAATTCAATCGTCAAGATATACACGAATCCACACCTCCTTATCCTGCCTTGAATAGTTGCATGACATTGATTTCCTGCGCGTAAGGGCAATTCTGCCTTGCGTCGCAATATTCCAGGCACTTCCGATTATGCCACCGCTCCCGCGCTGAACAGACGGCAGGGAGCTTTTTTGTGTCCATCGCCTCCTGCAATCGCTTCGCTTTGGCTGTGAAATACCGCGTCAGCCATCGGTCGCTGATGCGGTTGATGGGGATAAGGTAAACCGCCTGGTTGATGCCCCGTTCCGAAGCAATCCGCAAGCTGTTGTCCCGGCAGAGGGCTTCGATGACCATGCGCTTGACTTGGAATCCCGCTTTTTCAAGCAACATACGGTAATAGTTGAGCTGGAGCGCCCACTCCATCACATGACGCACGCCGTCAAAGCGGAGTTCCTTGCGTGTCTTGGCTTGTCCCTTTCTCGCGCCGGTTTTGAAAACCTCTCCCGTAGGCACATCCACTTTGTAAATGCCGAGGGCGCGCATCAACTTATAGGAGCTGGTAACTTTCAAATCCCCCAATGTCCCGTCATTCTCGTCAAGGATTTTGCCGTACATATCAAATTTGCCGCTGGTTATGGCGTCCCGCAATCTTTCTTCGCTGAGGATTTCCCCTTCGGTGCAGTTCTCGTTCAAGGTATGGACGGCCTGCCCGTGCAGGGCATAAAGGACACTCTGCGGATCTACGGAATAATCCGTAGTCTTTTTGAGATATGTTTCCCGAACGCCGGAGATAAGCTCCGTTACGGTCGGCTCCACAATGCCCCGGTCAAGGGATTTTGCAATCGCCCGGAGTGTCGGCAGAAACATACATCGTTCTTTCTGCGGGCAGCGG
>CAMVIO010000239.1 GCA_947167555.1 uncultured Selenomonadales bacterium | reverse complement strand
AAGAGTTGGAAAAATGGAGGAACACACATGGACAATAAGCTGCTGCTGTTTGACGCGAATATTGCCGTTCCTTTGCCTCAGCCGCTGCGCTTCTCCATGTATCCAAAAGCATATGAGCAAATCATAGATGCGCAGGCATTAGGCGCGCTGACACAACTTTCCGCCAGCAGGACGCTGATTTGCACGAAGCAGGTATGGAAAACAGGGTTGACTGTGTATTCTTTTTTCACACCCAATGGCAAATTTGACTGCAAATATAGTCCTGAAAACGATAAGGGGCCTACCTCCATGGTCATTCTTGGGTTTGAACCCGTACCGAGTTTCAGGGATCAAAACGACGCGTTGACCAAAGGGCGAGTATTTTTTGTGCCGAAAGGAATCATCGTCCAAGTTACGCTCAAAGTGTATCAACAATTTTTCTGCTTGCGGCATGGTAAGACATTTGATGAAGCGGATTGTTTCAACGATGAGGACATATCCCAATCAGTAGCAGTCATTATTGAAACGATGGGAGCGGAGGAGACGTCGCTTTCGGAGCCGCCGTCACTGAGCGAAGGCTTGACGGAAATGCTGGATATAGCCGAGCAATACGCCAAGCTGGAAAGCGAAATCGAAAAGGCAAGAGTTCTGGCTTCCGGAAATCTCCCGTATACGTCGATTCGCGGCACGGAGAATGACAGCGACCGGACGGCGATCACGCTGGTTGTCGGTGATTTTGACGATGCCGTGTACAAAGAGCGAACGCAGGTAAAAATCACGGACAAGAGGCAAGAAGAACATACAGCGGAAGTGAAACGGGCCGTCAAGCCGAAGGGCAGGAGTGATGGCACATTGGAACTACTCTTCAAAGAGCAGCTTGATTTTCGGCTGTTCGAGCAGCAAGGCTTCATTACGCCTAGCTTCAATGAAATCAATAGGATCGTACAGTGCAACGCAATCGAAAAGATACGGAGCGGGGATTCGCCCGCCGCCCCATACTTGAACAACATCTTTGATAATCGGGGATTTGGCGATTTTGCGGCAAAGGATATGACCGTGGTTAATGAAACCATCCATTCGTCGGAAAATCCGCCAAATCCGAGCCAAATTAATGCAATTAAGGCAGGCATCAACACGAATAATGTTTTTCTCGTCATGGGACCGCCGGGGACAGGAAAAACGACGGTTATTCTTGAATGGGTCAAGTATTTTGTTAAACAAGAGCATCTTCGCGTGTTGGTTTCGTCCCAGAACAACATGGCTGTGGACAATGTGCTGGAAAAAATCAAAAAAGATCCAGACATCGATATGATACGGATTGGCTCAGAATTGAATGTAATGCCTGGAATCCGCAATTACCTCATTGATAAAAAAATAGCGAATCTCAGGGAATCCATCAGCGGCACAACGACAAAGCGACTGGATAACTTACGCCTCCAACATCAGGCCTGGAATGAGATTTTCCTTGTTGCTCAGAATCTTCAATCGGCATTGGAACAGAAAAAAGCGGCTTGGGATGAATTGTATCAACGAATCATGTCGGAACTGGTGCCGACTTATCAGAGCGTTTGTCGTATTTACGATGCGTATAATGCGTCTGCGGATCATATTGCGGAATGCGTGGCACAAATTCAGGAAAAAAACGCAAAACTGGAGATGCTTAAGAAAAAATCTATTGGACTGTGGAAAGCTGTGTATTGGTTGCCGATTTTTTTTATTCGAAGAAAGCTGAACCAGTTATTTGATGCTTTCTCCCGTTTGCGTTCCGAGGAGGAAAAGCTGATCGGTGAGTACAACGCGGAATACAAAAAATATGTGGAACAGAAGGAGCTGATAAGCAGAGAACCCTACCGGCGATTCTTTTCAGTGCGGGTTTCGGCACTGGAAAAGGAAGAGCGTTTGAAGGCGCAAATCAATAAACAGCCGCTTGATGCCTCTTTTAACCTTTTTGCGGGGATCAAAAAAAATATTGAAAATACGCTTCAAGGTTTGACGCAAAGCCCAGAATTTCTTCCCTGTTGGCATAGCCCCGGATTTTATTACACATTGCAATCCGAGTTGATGCGTTGCGACGAAATCATCAATTTAGTAGTGGAATGGCAGAAAGAGGTGCTGGATCGTCAAAATTACTCCTTGGAAAACATTGTGCTGGAAAGCGTTAATCTTGTGGGAGCCACTTGCATCGGGGTGAGTTCCCAACGGCGGTTTGAAGGACTGAAATTTGATGTGACCATCATTGACGAGGCGGGACAAATTCAACTTCATAAAGCCCTTGTCCCGATGAGCGTATCCCCTAAGCTCATCATGCTTGGTGACCATAAACAGATACCGCCGCAAGCTGATCAAGACATGGAAGATGGCTGCAAGGACCATAATATTCCAGCGGAATATTTGAAAAAAAGCCTGTTTGAGGAGATGTACGAGTCTTTTCCCGAATCCAACAAAATCATGCTGGATACCCAGTATCGGATGCCGGGAGAAATTGCCGACACGCTTTCCCATGCGTTTTACGACGGAAAATATTACTCAGCCCCGAAATATCGAAATCTGCAAAGCGTGCTCCCCTTCCTGTCCGAAAGGCCGTATATCGTCATCGATACCAGCGAGGCGGGAAGCGACCGCTACGAGCAGAAACTCTCGGAGGGCTGTCGCAACAATCTCGAGGCGGAGCTCATAGAGACTATCGTCAAAAAGATGGTGCAGCGCGGGCAAGACATGGACGAGGTCGGCATTATTTCCGCATACAAGAAGCAGGTTGAAGCTATTGCCAAACGGTTGCGTCCACTGCTGGGCGAAAAGGCATCTACCGTTGCGGCTACATTGGATAGTTTTCAAGGACAGGAACGCGATGTCATCATTTACAGCTTCACGCGCAGTTCCAAAAGGCCCGCCAATGCGAGCCGCATCGGTTTTCTCTATGAGTTGCGCCGCCTGAACGTTGCCATGAGCCGCCCGAAAAAGACGCTGGTCATGATCGGGGATATGCCGTTTTTGCAGGCGTGCGCGTATATACCTCCGGCGGAGGACGAGAACGAAGACGGCGAACGGGAACGCTACCAGAGAAGTGAAAAACGTTTCGGTGCTTTCATCGGGCAGATGATTGCCGATGTAAAGGTACATGGCGATTATATTTCTTACAAAGAATTCCTGCATCGAATGAAAGGATGAGTGCCAATGAAAAAGGTAAAACAAAAAATCTGGATCACAGATGCTGTTGCCCAGATTCGGAGGCGCTATCCGAAAATCACTCCTGAAACTATACGTTTTGCGGCGATGGTTTTTTATCCTATTGCGATGGTAGAAGTTGTCGCGTGGGAAAAAAGCATCGAGGATTTCGACTCCGTGCAGCTTATGATTCTACGGTTCATCAATCTTGGAATGGGGCGGGATGAAATCGCAGGGTTGACGGGCTTGACGTCGGCATATATAGAACAAGTCCAAGAATTACTTTACGGCTATGGTCATATCACTCCAGATGGAGCTGTCACGGACATCGGCAAGGAATCCATCACAAAGAAGCAAAAAATCGAATACAAGGAGTCGAAACGCCATGTCCAGCTCGATGCGCTTTCGCTCTCCATCATTCCCTATGAAAAAAGCGTGGATGAAACCACACTTTATGACAGAGAATTCGCCCATGCTTACCAAACTGGTGTGATTTCTTACCCCGAGGGCATTGATGCAAAAACGCTGGAAGCTCAGCTCAAGGGAATGGACTATTCAAAAATAGCGGGGGCAAAGGATATTCATGTGAATATCGTCTCCATCTCCGAAATGCGTTGTCTGAAATTACGCTATGCCATCGCCTGTATGCTTTGCCTTGAGGGAAGCGGGACGCCAATCGTGTTTGGGCCACGCAAGG